>NZ_JBVVPQ010000002.1:0-97697 GCF_055811695.1 Bradyrhizobium sp. MI1.3
GCTGGCACCCGTAGTCCCGTGTGCGAGCAAGACGCGCACGGGGTGGACGACAGGTGACGCCGGCGCCCGGCCTTCCCTGCGCCCTTTCTTTCGAGAGGGTGCTAAGACTAGAGCAAAGCTCGGGCAAAATGAGTCGCGAGAATGCGAAAGTGTGCCTGCAAGCCGGGAACGGGAATTGGGTGATCGCGACGGGACGATAGAGCTACGCGCTCTCCGTCTCCCGGTGCACGTCGTGCACCACGAGGCCCATGCCTTCGTCGGGCATCTTGATCCAGTCGCGGCGCTTCAGGGTGCGCTTGGTGTCTTCGTAGCCGGAGGTCCAGTGCTCGCGCATCGAGGTGCCCGAGAACTCGTGGTCCTTGGCGTCGCCCTCGTAGGCCTTCTGCTGGTAGATCAGATGCAGGATCGCGATCTCAGGCATGTGGCGCAGGCTCGACTTGAGTTTGCGCTCCTCCTCGGAGAGCTGCTCGTCGGGCAGCTTGGCCAAGGCCTTGTAGAGCAGGACCTTGAGGTTGTGGGTGCGGCGGTAGACGTCGGTGTTGTGGCGGGTGCGCGAGGAATACATGATGTCCTTGTGGCGGGCCATCACGTCCTGGATCGAGCGCGGCAGCACGCCGCGTGCGCTGAACAGGTCGACCTGGAACACCAGCGAATTGAGCGCGTCTTCCTGGTCGAGCAGGTGCTGAAGCGGCGTGTTGGAGACGATGCCGCCGTCCCAGAAATGATCGGTGCCGATCCGCACCATCGGCAGTGCCGGCGGCAGGGCGCCGGAAGCCATGATGTGCTCCGGCTCGATCTCGTCGTGGGAATTGTCGAAATAGATGAAATTGCCGGAGAGCACGTTCACGGCGCCCACCGCGAAGCGAACCTTCTTCTCGTTGATGAGGTCGAAGTCGACGAGCTCGAGCAGGCTCTCTTTCAGCGGCATCGTGTCGTAATAGCTGGTGGCGGTCCGGGCGCCGACCGGGCTCAGCCAGGGATTGACCTGATGCGGGCTGAAGAAGCCCGGTTGGCCCATCGCCGACGTCATCCACGCGCTGGTGAGATTGCGCCACTGGCGGAAGATGTCTCCGTCAGGCGTGTAGTGCCAGATCTTGCGGTTGGTGATGCGCTCCCAGAAGATGCGCAGCGCCTCGAGCCGCTTCTCCGGCTTGTTGCCCGCGATGATGGCGGAGTTGATCGCGCCGATCGAGACGCCACAGACCCAGTCGGGCTCGATGCCGGCCTCGTGCAGCGCCTGGTAGACGCCGGCCTGGTACGCGCCGAGCGCGCCGCCACCTTGCAGCACCAGCGCAACGCGGTCGCAGCGCTCGGGCCGCCAGCCTCGTGCGGGAGGCTGATGCGTCTGATGAGCCGGTTGCGACGTTCGGGCGTCCATGGTGTGCCTCCTGGCAAGCATGGAGATCATGCTTCAATGACAGAGGCCAAACGATTGCGTCGGGCGGTGACGGCGTGATGACATTCTGGCGCCGGTGCATCGCTTGCATGCACCATGACCGCCTTGGGAATGGCTGCGGTCGTGCGGCTGACGGAAATCCTTCACATCGCAGTCAATGACGGCGGCTAGCAATCTGCATCGCCGCCTGACGCCGCCGGGTGGGCATCACATGAGCACCACGAGAGGAGACCAGCGATGCGCAGGGAAGATTTGCTGAGGCTTCCGTCGATGCCGGCGGCTGGGCCGAGCTATCCGGCCGGGCCCTATCGCTTCGTCAACCGTGAATTCCTCGTCATCACCTACGAGACTGATCCGGACCTGATCCGCGCCGGCCTGCCTGAGCCGCTGGAGCCGATCGACCAGCCGATCGTGCATTACGAATGGATCAGGATGCCGGACTCGTCCGGCTTCGGCAGCTACACCGAATCCGGCCTCGTCATCCCCGCGCGCCTGCACGGCGAGGAGGTCAACTTCGTCTCGCAGATGTATCTGGACGATGATCCGCCGATCGCCGCCGGCCGCGAGATCTGGGGCTTTCCCAAGAAATACGCCCATCCCAAACTCGAGATCGTCAAAGACACGCTGACGGGCACGCTGGAATATGCCGGCCAACTCGTCGCCATGGGCACGATGGGCTACAAGCACGAGAGCATGGCCGGCAACGGCGATCTGACCCGGGCGACGCTGTCGAAAACGCAGATCAATCTGAAGATGATCCCCGGCGTCGACGGCCGCCTCGAGATCTGCCAACTGGTCGCGATCAACCTCATCGACATCGTGCCGAAGGGCTCCTGGATGGGGCCCGGCCGGCTGCATCTGGTGCCGCATGTCAATGCGCCCGTCGCCGATTTCCCGGTCCGCCGCTGCCTCGGCGCGCATCATTACATCGCCGACCTGACGCTGCCGTTCGGCCGCGTCGTGCACGACTACATCAGGGAAGCCGAGTTGGCCACCACCGGGCTGGCCGCCGAGTAGGGCGTCATCATCAAACTGTAACAATGCCGTAATTGAGTACCCGCGAAGGTCCGGGAGATGCCGTCAGCCATCTTCCGGAGCGGGGCATTCGTTGACGGTGGGAGTTGGTATGGCCGAGCCGGCTAAGCTTGTCAGCACGATATCGGATTCCGTGCCTTGCATTCCCGGCCTGGTGTGGGCATTCCGCCTCCACAGCGACGGCGGCGCCGAGGCGCTGCCGATCGACCAGCCGATCGAGTTCAGTCACGACGGCCGGCTCTGGTTGCATTTCAACCTCACGGACACGCGCGCACGGCCGTGGATCGCCGCATCACAGCTGCCGCCGCTCGCGCGCGAACTCTTGCTGTCCAACGACACCTTCCAGCAGCTTCACGTCATCGACCACTGCGTCTACGGCGTGTTCTCCGACCTCGTGCGCGACATCGGCAGTGCGACGGAGGAGACCGCGTTCCTGCGCTTCGCCATGACCGAGCGGCTCCTGATCAGCGGCCGCCATCAGGCGCTGTGCTCGGCGGATGCGACACGCCGGGTGCTCGAAGGCGGCTACCGCGTCGACAATGTCGCCCATCTCCTCGAAAAGATCGTCGATGAGGTCGCCGACACGCTTGATAGGATGGCCGATAAGCTCGGTCAGGAGATCGACGAGATCGAGGAGCGAATTCTGGCCGACGACGCCAAGCCGGAGATGCGCCGCAATCTTGGCCGGCTGCGCCGGACCTGCGTCAGGCTGCATCGCCAGCTCACCGGCCTGCGTACGCTGTTCCATCGCCTCGACCAGAAGAACACCGACCACCTTTCGCCGGACCTGCGTATCCAGGCCGGCAAGCTGGCGCAGCGGCTGGACGGCCTCGACCACGACATCGTGGAACTGCGCGAACGCAGCCGCCTGCTCGAGGAGGAGCTGCGCTTCAAGAACGAGGAGCAAAGCAACAACCACCTCCACACGCTCTCGATCGTGACCTCGCTGCTGCTTCCGCCGACGCTGATCACCGGCATCTTCGGCATGAACACCAAGGGCCTGCCTCTGACCGAGGTCGAGAGTGGATTTTTCTGGGCGGCTCTCCTGATGGCCTCGTCGGTCGGCGCGGCCTATCTCTTCATGCGGCGTACCGGTATCTTCAAGTAAAGCACGCCAGTCGGTATCAGCCGTGATCGGGACCGCACATCTATTTCCGCTGCGAAATGCGGCCGCGATTGTGCTGGCCTGGACGATCGCGAGCACCAGCGCGCTGGCCGGCGCCAAGGACGAGAACGCGGCGGAGTGGCTAGCTCCAAAATGGTTCAACGAGTGGCATGACGGCCTCGCCAACAAGGGCCTGAATTTCGGCGCCGCCTACATCGCCGACAACATTGGAAATTTGTCCGGCGGCGTTAGGCGCGGCGCTATCCATTTCGGCCGGCTCGATCTTTCGGTCGATGCCGATCTCGACAAGCTGGTCGGCTGGAGCGGCGGCCGCTTCTACGCCAACGCGTTCGTGATCTACGGGCGAGGCCTCAGTCGCAACTACATCATGAATCTCGCGACCATCAGCGAGATCGAGGCGTTGCCGGACCAGCGGCTCTACAATGCCTATTTCGAGCAGAGCTTCTTCAACGACCGCCTGAACATCAGGGCCGGCCAGCAGGCCGCCGATGTCGAGTTTTTCGACAGCCAGACCGACGATCTCTTCATCAACGGCACCTTCGGCTGGCCCGCGATCAAGGCCTCGAATCTCCCGGCCGGCGGCCCGGCACCGCCAATCGCAGTCCCCGGCATTCGCATCAAGGCCGCGCTGACCGATCAGATCACCGCGTTCGGTGCCGTCTTCAATGGCGATCCGTCAGGCCCGGGCAATCAGGATCCGCAGCTGCGCGACCATCATGGTCTTGCCTTCCGCGTCAACGACCCGCCTTGGGTGATCGGGCAGGTCCGCTTCAACTACGACCTCGATATCGGCGGCCGTTCGCTCGCCGGCAATTTTACGCCGGGCGCCTGGAAGCATTATGGCTCGTTCGACAGTCAGCGCTTCGCCACGGATGGGCGGTCGATCGCCGATCCCGACGGCAGCGGCATTCCGGCAAAGCTTCGCGGCAATTACGGTATCTTCGCGGTGATCGAGCAGGTGCTGTACCGGCCGCCGGAGGTCAGGGAGAGCACCACTTCGGCCTCGATCCCGGGTGTCACCGCGTTCGGCCGCATCGCCTACAGCCCGCCGGACCGCAACCTGATCGATCTCTATCTCGACGGCGGCATCGGCTTTGTCGGCTTCGTATCCGGTCGTCCGCTCGATCGCTTCGGCGTGGCGGCGGCCTACATGCGCATCTCGAACTCCGCGCGCAACCTCGACGTCGATACCCAATTCTTCACGGGCATCCAGAGCCCAGTGCGCAGCAACGAGACCCTGATCGAGATGATCTATGAGGCGCACATCAAGCCGGGCTGGCTGATCGCGCCGTACTTCCAATATGTGTTCCGTCCCTCGGGCGGCATCCCGAATCCGGACGACCCGAGCGGTGTTGCGCGGATTGGTGACGCCGCGGTCTTCGGCGTCACCACCACGATCAGGTACTAAGCCATCGCGGCTTGCGGCTTTGGCTTCGGTTGTCGCGAGAGCGTCAGCACGATCAGCGAGGCGAACACGCAGAGCGCGCCGGCGATGAAGAAGGCGGGCAGGTAGCTCTGATAGACCGTCCGCGAGAAACCGGCCCCGAAGGCGGCGGTGCCTGCACCGAGCTGGTGGCCGGCAAAGATCCAGCCGAACACCAGATTGGCGCGCTCGGGCCCAAATTTCTGCGCGGTGAGGCGCACCGTGGGCGGTACGGTTGCGATCCAGTCGAGCCCATAGAACATCGCGAAGATCGAGAGCCCATAGAACGAGAAATCGCTGAAGGGGAGGAAGATCAGCGAGAGCCCGCGCAGGCCGTAATACCAGAACAGCAAATAGCGGTTGTCGTAGCGGTCCGACAGCCAGCCCGACATGATGGTGCCGAAGAAGTCGAAGATGCCCATCGCGGCCAGCAAGCCCGCGGCCTGCACCTGCGGGATGCCGAAATCGAGGCACATCGGAATCAGATGCACCTGCACCAGGCCATTGGTGGATGCACCGCAGACGAAGAACGTCGCAAACAGGACCCAGAACGCGCTGCTCTTCGAGGCGTCGCGCAGCGTGCCGAGTGCAACGCCCGTGATCGAGCCATGGCTGACGGGCGGCGGGGGCAGGGGTGTGGTGCCTTTGTCGCCAAACGGGCGCAGGCCCAGATCGCTCGGACGGTCGCGCATCGCGAGCAGGACCGCCAGGGCAGAAACACCAAGCGCGATGCAGACGAAGCCGAGCGCAAGCCGCCAGCCGAAACGTTCGGTCAGGCTTGCCAGCAGCGGCAGGAACACGAGCTGGCCGGTGGCGACGCTCGCGGTCATGATGCCGACGACGAGGCCGCGCCGCGCCGCGAACCAGCGCGTCGCGATGGTGGCGCCCAGCACCAGCGCGGTCATGCCGGTGCCGATCCCGATCACGACGCCCCACAGCGCGACGAGCTGCCAGACCTCTGTCATGCCGAGCGAGAGCACCAGCGCCGAGACCACGATGAGCTGTGCGGTCAGGGTGACGTTGCGCAGGCCGTAGCGGTTGAGCAGGGCAGCCGCGAACGGCGCCATCAGCCCGAACAGGATGAAGCGGATCGACAGCGCGGAGGAGATCTCCGCCGTGCTCCAGCCGAACTCCTTCTGAAGCGGAACGATGAACACGCCGGGCGCGCCGACCGTGCCGGCGCTGATCAGCGCGGTGAGGAAGGTCACGCCGACCATCACCCAGCCGTAGTGGATATTGCGGCGGCCGAGCGTTGCCGCGAGCCAGTTCGAGATCATTGGGCCTCAATCTTGATGGGCAGGATTTGAAACACCTGCGCGAGTTTGCAGAATGGCACGGGACGCGTCCGTCTGAAATGACGGAGTTCCCTCATTTCCGGACTTTTACGTCAGTGCGTCAGGCGCTCCACCGCGATCGCGGTGGCTTCGCCGCCGCCGATGCAGAGCGCCGCCACGCCGCGCTTGAGGTTTCGCGCCTCGAGCGCATGCAGCAGCGTCACGATCAGCCGTGCGCCGGTGGCGCCGATGGGATGGCCGAGCGCGCAGGCGCCGCCGTTGATGTTGAGCTTGTCGCGGGGAATGCCGAGATCGCGCTGGGCCGCCATCGCCACCACGGCGAAGGCTTCGTTGATCTCGAACAGATCGACATCGCCGGCGCTCCAACCGATCTTGTCGAGCAGCTTGCGGATCGCCGGGATCGGCGCCGTGGTGAACCATTGCGGCTCCTGGCTGTGGGTGGCGTGGCCCTTGATCTCGGCGAGAGCCGGCAGGCCGCTGCGATCGGCGAGCGAGCGCTTCGTCAGCACCAGCGCGGCGGCGCCGTCGGCGTTGGCGGAGGAGGCCGCCGGCGTGATGGTGCCGTTGGCGCGGAACGCCGGCTTCAGCCCGGGGATCTTTGCGGGATCGACCTTGAGCGGATGCTCGTCATTGGCAACGATGCGGGGACCTGCCTTCTCGCTCAGCGTGATCGGCGCAATCTCGGCCTTGAACGCGCCGCCCTCGACCGCCTTGCGCGCGCGGCCCAATGTTTCCATCGCATAGGCGTCCTGGTCCTTGCGGGTGAACTGATAGGCTTCGGCGGTAGCCTCGCCGAAATCGCCCATGGAGCGGCCGGTCTCGTAGGCGTCTTCGAGGCCGTCCATCATCATGTGGTCGATGATGCGGTCGTGGCCGGCGCGGTAGCCGCCGCGCGCCTTGGCGAGCAGATACGGCGCATTGCTCATGCTTTCCATGCCGCCGGAGACGACGATCTCGGCCGAGCCGGCGCGGATGATGTCGTGCGCCAGCATGGTCGCCTTCATGCCGGAGCCGCAGACCTTGTTCACGGTGGTCGCGCCGGTGGCGTCGGGCAAGCCGGCGGCACGCGCAGCCTGGCGCGCCGGGGCCTGGCCCTGACCCGCGGGAAGGACGCAGCCCATGAAGACCTCGTCGACCTTCTCCGGCGCAAGCTTGGCACGCTCGAGTGCCGCGCCGATCACGTGCGATCCGAGCTTGTGCGCGGGGAGCGGCGACAGCTCGCCCATGAAGCGGCCGAGCGGGCTACGGACGGCGGAGACGATGACGACGGGATCGGCGGCTTCGGCCATGGTGGAGACTCCCTATGATGTCGGGTATGTAAGATTATGATCATCATATGATGCGGCGCAAAAAATGCAACCGCGTCCGGCATGAGAAATTGTCGTGGCTCAGATGAGATTTGCTCGTTCGATCGGACGAGGTTGTCCCACAACTTGCTGTCATCGCCCGCGCAGGCGGGCGATCCAGTACGCCGAGGCAGTTGTGACTGAACCGATGGCGCGCGGAGTACTGGATGCCCCGCCTTCGCGGGGCATGACATCGTTGCTGATGGCCCTACCGCTTCCGATTCACGAACGCGCCCATCAGTCGCGTCGGCTCGTCCGTCAGGAACGACTCGCCGAACACCTTGACGCTCAAATTCACCGATTCCGTCAGCGGCAGCTCCTCCCATTGTCGCAGTAGTGCTTTCTGCGAGCGCAGCGCCTCGGGGCCGCATTCGAGAAGGGCCTTCACGAGGTGCTCGACCTCGGCATCGAGCCCGCCCTCCGGCGCGACCTTGTCGACCAGTCCCCACGCCAGAGCCGTCGCCGCGTCGATGTTCTCAGCGGTCATCACCAGCCAGCGCGCGCGGGCCCACCCGATCAGGCGCGGCAGCAGCGCGGCATGGATCACCGAGGGAATGCCGACCCGCACCTCCGGCATACCGAAATGCGCGTCATGGGCGGCGATGCGGAAATCGCAGGCGGCCGCGACTTCGAGCCCGCCGCCGAGGCACCAGCCGGGCATGCGCGCGATCATCGGGGCCGGGAAGGCGCGCACGGCCTCGCAGAGGTCGCGCAGGCGGCTGATGAAAGCCTCGGCGGAATTCTGGTCGAGCCTGGCCATCTCCTTGATGTCGGCGCCGCCGATCATGCTCTTCTCGCTCTGGCCGCGCAGCACCACGACCCGGATGCTGCGGTCGGACGAGAGCTGCTGCAAGCCTTCGCGCACCGCATCGGTGATGGGCGAGCCCAAAATGTTCAGCGAGCCGGCGTTGCAGATCGCGACATGAACGACGCCGCGCGCATCGCGCGTCACGCCGCAGTGGTGGTTGAGCATTTCCATGAGGGGATCTCTGAGTTCGTGGACGCGCGAATACGCCGGTCGGATCACACTTCCGGGCCGAAACGCATTGCTTGTCAAGCGGGCGGGGAGGGAGTTGCCAGCGCGAAGTCCGCGGCATAATATGATGTAAATCATACAAAGAGGCCGCAATGACCAACATCGATCAACTCGACCTGTTTTCGCCCGCGCAGCGGCGCGAGCGGGTGGTGGAGTGGCAGGTGCCTGCGCCGGTTGCGAAAGTGGCGATGGGCCTGTCAGGCATGGATGCGATGCTGGGCATCCGCGACGGAAGGCTGCCGCCGCCACCCTTTGCCAAGCTGATCGGCTTCGTCATGGCCGTGGTCGAGCCGGGCCGGATCGTCATGGAACTCGAACCGCGCGAGGATCTCGAGAACACCATCGGCCTCCTGCACGGAGCCACAGCCGCCGCGCTGATCGACACCGCCATGGGGTGTGCGATCTCGACCCGGCTGGAGCCCGGGCAGGGCTCCGTCACCCTCGATCTGAAAATGACCTTCCTGCGTCCGCTCTCGGTCCGGTCCGGGCTGATCGCCGCCGAAGGCAAGGTGATCAAGCTGGGACGCCAGACCAGCTACGCCGAGGGCTTCGTCCGCGACGGTAAGGGGGCGCTTGCGGTGCACGCAACGGCGACCTTTTCCATGATCGGCAACAATTTTACCGGGAATTAATGCGCCGTCCGACCGATATCCGTGTTATTAGATGACCTCCGACATCCAATGAGATCCGCATGCGCTATTCCCGGGAACACAAGCAGGAAACCCACGACCGCATCGTGAAGAAAGCTTCCGTGCGGCTGCGCGAAAAGGGTGCCCACGGCATCGGCGTCGCCGATCTCATGAAGGAAGCGGGCCTCACCCATGGCGGCTTCTACGCCCATTTCGATTCCCGCGAGGCGCTGGTGATCGAGGCGTTCGATTACGCCATGAATCGCTCGATGGAGCACTGGCGCAAGCAATCCGATCAAGTTGCGCCGGAGAAGCAGCTCCCCCAGATCGTCGAGACCTATCTCTCCACGGTGCATCGCGACAACCCCGGTCACGGCTGCTCGATCCCCGCGCTCGGCGCCGAGATCGCCCGGGAGAGCCCGAAGACGCGAAAGGCCTTTGCCGGCAAGCTCGACGAAATGATCGAGATGATCACGGACTTCATCCCGAATCTGCCGCGCAAGGCTGCGCGCAAGCAGGCGATCGCGACGCTGGCGACGATGGCCGGCACCATGTTGCTCGCGCGCATCGCCGGGTCGAGTGAGCTGTCGGACGAGGTGCTGAAGACGGGCAGGGACAGCGCGCTGGACGGCGCGCGGCGTGAGCCGAAGGCTGCGGTTGCAAAGAAGCCGAAGCAGAGCTAGGCCGAGGTGCCGTTGAATGCGTAGGGTGGGCTAGCCGAAGGCGTAACCCACCCTACGAAGTCCGCCCCGCAAACAACGTCCGCTCGCGCTCCACAATCTCGGAAATATAATCCGCCACCGCGCGGATCCGCGCCAGGTCCTTGCTGTCGGCGTGCATCAGCATCCAAAAGGTGCGGGTGATCGAGACCTCTTCCGCCAGCACCGCAATCAGCTTCGGATAGTCGGCCGCCATGAAGTGCGGCAGCACCGCAATACCGAAACCGGCGAGCGTGGCGTTGAGTTGCGCGATCAGATTGGCGCTACGCAAGCGTGCGGAGATCTTCGGCGACACCTGCGGCAGATAGTCGAGCTCGGGCGTGAACAACAGCTCCTCGATATAGCCGACGAAGCGATGCTGCGGCAGGACCTCGCGCGAGGTGATTTTCGGGAAGCGGTCGAGATAGGCGGGCGCGGCATAGAGTCCGAGGCGGTAGTCGAGCAGCTTGCGGCCGACGATGCGGCCTTCCTTCGGCATGGTCAGGCTGATGGCGATATCGGCCTCGCGCTTGGAGAGGCTGAACAGCCGCGCGGTGGCCACAAGTTGCAAATCGAGATCGGGATACCGGTCGGCGAACTGAGCGAGCCGCGGCGCCAGGAAGGCGGTCCCGAAGCCGTCGGGGGCGCCGATCCGCACCGTGCCGGTCAGCCGCGCCACGGAGCCACCGACCTGCTCCTGGTTGGCGACAATGGTCGATTCCATCGCTTCCGCGCTGTCGGCGACGCGCTGGCCGGCCTCTGTCAGCAGGTAACCGGTCTTGCGCCGGTCAAACAGCTTGGCCGAGAGGTGCTTTTCTAGCCGGTCCACGCGGCGGATCACGGTAGCATGGTCCACGCCGAGCTGCTTTGCCGCAGCCGAAACCGAGCCGCCCCGCACGATGGCCAGCACGAAGCGGAAGTCATCCCAGTCGATAGCGCCTTGATCCAGCATTTTCGCACATCTATGGTGCATTATCTCAGACTTGAATCCTATAAAATGCAGGTCGATAGGATTTGTCAAAGCGTTCAAGCTCGCCTTAAGGAGACGATTCCATGCGTTCAGTCGGACATTTCATTGGTGGCAAGGAGGTCAAGGGCACCTCGGGCCGCACCGCCGACGTTTTCGAGCCGATGACCGGTGACGTCCAGGCCAAGGTGGCGCTGGCGTCCAAGGCCGAGGTCCGCGCCGCCGTGGAAAACGCCCGCGCTGCTCAGCCGGAATGGGCTGCGACCAACCCGCAGCGCCGCGCCCGCGTCATGATGAAGTTCGTCGAGCTGGTGCAGCGCGACTACGACAAACTGGCCGAACTGCTCGCCCGCGAGCATGGCAAGACCGTTCCTGACGCCAAGGGCGACATCCAGCGCGGCCTCGAAGTGGCGGAATTCGCCTGCGGCATCCCGCATCTGATGAAGGGCGAATACACCGAAGGCGCCGGCCCCGGCATCGACATCTACTCGATGCGCCAGGCGCTCGGTGTCGTTGCCGGCATCACGCCGTTCAATTTCCCGGCGATGATCCCGATGTGGAAGTTCGCGCCTGCGATCGCCTGCGGCAACGCCTTCATCCTGAAGCCGTCGGAGCGCGATCCCGGCGTGCCGATGATGCTTGCCGAGCTGATGATCGAGGCGGGCCTGCCGGCCGGCATCCTCAATGTCGTCAACGGCGACAAGGAAGCGGTCGACGCCATCCTCGACGATCCCGATATCAAGGCCGTCGGCTTCGTCGGCTCCACGCCGATCGCGCAATACATCTACGAACGCGCCGCCCAGACCGGGAAGCGCTGCCAGTGTTTTGGCGGGGCCAAGAACCACGCCATCATCATGCCCGACGCCGACATGGACCAGGCGGTCGACGCACTGATCGGCGCCGGTTACGGTTCGGCCGGCGAACGCTGCATGGCCGTGTCCGTCGCGGTCCCGGTCGGCAAGTCCACTGCCGACCGCTTGATGGAAAAGCTGGTCCCGCGCGTCGAGTCGCTCAAGATCGGCACCTCGATCGATCCGTCGGCCGATTACGGTCCGTTGGTGACGCGCGAGGCGGTCGAGAAGGTGAAGGGCTATATCGACATCGGCATCAAGGAAGGCGCGACGCTCGCCGTCGACGGTCGGGGCTTCAAGATGCAGGGCTACGAGAATGGCTTCTATCTCGGCGGTTCGCTGTTCGACAACGTCACCAAGGACATGCGAATCTACAAGGAAGAGATTTTTGGCCCCGTGCTCTCGGTCGTGCGCGCGCATGACTACAAGGAAGCGCTGGCGCTGCCGTCGGAGCATGACTACGGCAACGGCGTTGCGATCTTCACCCGCGACGGCGATGCCGCGCGCGACTTCGCGGCCAAGGTCAATGTCGGCATGGTCGGCATCAACGTGCCGATCCCGGTGCCGATCGCCTATTACACCTTCGGCGGCTGGAAGAAGTCCGGCTTCGGCGATCTCAACCAGCACGGTCCGGATTCGGTCCGCTTCTACACCAAGACCAAGACGGTGACCTCGCGCTGGCCGTCCGGTGTCAAGGAAGGCGCGGAGTTCTCGATCCCGCTGATGAAGTAAGGCTGTAGTCCAGCCCGTCATTGCGAGCGTAGCGAAGCAATCCAGACTTTCTCCTCGGACACATTGGATTGCTTCGTCGCTTCGCTCCTCGCAATGACGAGAACAGTGAGCAGCCCATCATGCAGTTCGCTCTGAACGAGGATCAGATCGCGGTTCGCGACATGGCGTTGGCGTTTGCGGCGGAAAAGATCGCGCCGTTCGCGCTGCGCTGGGACGAGGAGAAGCATTTTCCCGTCGAAGTGATGCGCGAGGCAGCAGCGCTTGGCATGGGCGGCATCTATATCCGCGACGATGTCGGCGGCTCCGCGATGTCGCGGTTCGAGGCGGCGCTGATCTTCGAGGCGCTGGCGACGGGCTGTCCGACCACCTCGGCCTTCATCTCCATCCATAACATGGCGTCCTGGATGATCGATGCCTACGGCAGCGACACCCAGCGCCACAAATGGTTGCCCAAGCTCTGCACCATGGAGCTGATCGCGAGCTACTGCCTGACCGAGCCGGGCGCCGGCTCGGACGCGGCAGCGCTCCGCACCCGTGCCGTGCGCGACGGCGATCATTACGTCCTCAACGGCCAGAAACAGTTCATCTCCGGCGCTGGCGGCACCGATCTGCTGGTCGCGATGGTGCGCACCGGCGGCGATGGCCCCGGCGGCATCTCGACGCTGGTGATCGACGGCAAGACGCCGGGCGTCTCGTTCGGCGCCAACGAGCGCAAGATGGGCTGGAACGCGCAGCCGACCCGCGCCGTGATCTTCGAGAACGCCCGCGTGCCGGTCGCCAATCGCTTGAGCGAGGAGGGTGTCGGCTTCAAGATCGCGATGGCCGGCCTCGACGGCGGCCGTCTGAACATCACGGCCTGCTCGCTCGGCGGCGCGCAGACCGCGCTGGACAAGGCGCGCGCCTACATGAAAGAGCGCAAAGCGTTCGGCAAGCGTCTCGACGAATTCCAGGCGCTGCAATTCAAGCTCGCCGACATGGCGATCGAACTCGAGGCCGCACGCACGTTCCTGTGGCGTGCCGCCGCCGCGCTGGATCGCAAGGACCCCGACGCCACCATGCTCTGCGCGATGGCCAAACGCTTCGGCACCGATGTCGGCTTTGAGGTCGCCAACCAGGCGCTCCAGCTTCATGGCGGATACGGCTATCTCAGCGAATACGGCATCGAGAAGATCGTGCGCGATTTGCGCGTGCACCAGATTCTCGAAGGCACCAATGAAATCATGCGGCTGATCGTGGCGCGCAAATTGATCGAGGGCGCACGATGAGTGGAGTGGAGGAGGGCGATCTGGTCGCACGGGTCGAGGGCTCGGCCGGCATTGTCAGGCTCAACCGTCCGAAGGCGATCAACGCCGTGACGCTGGAGATGTTTCGCGACATCGACAAGGCGCTCGACCGTTTTGAGGCCGATCCCGCCGTTGCCGTGATCGTGCTGGAAGGTGCCGGCGAGCGCGGCCTGTGTGCCGGCGGCGACATTCGCGCGCTCTGGGAGAGCTCGAAGGTCGACGGCGATCTCGGCAAGATTCTGTGGCGAGAAGAGTACATCCTCAACGCCCGGATCAAGAAATTCCCGAAACCCTATGTCGCCTTCATGGACGGCATTGTGATGGGCGGCGGCGTCGGACTCTCGGCGCATGCGAGCCATCGCATCGTCACCGACCGCACCAGGCTTGCGATGCCCGAGGTCGGGCTCGGTTTCTTTCCCGACGTCGGCGGCACCTGGCTGTTGTCACGCTCGCCGGGCGAGATCGGCACTTATTTTGGCCTGACCGGGCAGACCATGAACGGCCTCGATGCGATCCATGCCAGGTTTGCCGACGCGGTGGTACCAGCGGTCAAATGGCCCGAGTTGCGCGACGCGCTGACCAAGGTTCGCCAGGGCGTCACCGCGGCCGATGTCAGCAAGCTCATCGACGGTTTTGCGACGGGGGAGACCGCGGGGCCGGTCGCCGCAAAGGAGCCGGCGATCGACGCACTGTTCGGCTTCGACCGCATGGAAGACATTTTTGCCGCGCTGAAGCGCGACGGTTCCGAGTTCGCGCTGGCGACATTGAAGAGGCTCAACGAAAAATCGCCGCGCGGCATGGTGGTGACGCTCAAGCTGCTGCGGCTCGGGCGCACCGCGTCGAGCCTGGAAGAATGCCTGGTGCGCGAATATCGCGCTGCGCTGGAAGTTTTCCGCAGCGACGACTTTCGCGAAGGCGTGCGCGCCGCCGTGATCGACAAGGATCGCAATCCGACCTGGTCGCCGCCCCGCATCGAGGATGTCACTCCGGACCTGCTTGCGCCGTATCTCGCCGAGATTGGCGCCGACGAATTGAAGTTCAACTAACCAACGAAACGTTCAGCGGAGGAAACCAAGATGGCCACGATCGCATTCATCGGTCTCGGCAACATGGGCGGGCCCATGGCCGCCAATCTGGTCAAGGCCGGCCACAAGGTCGTCGCTTTCGACCTCGCCGAGGCCTCCCGGAACCAGGCCAAGGCCGACGGTGCCGGCATCGCCGACAGCGCGGCGGGCGCCGTGAAGGGCGCCGATGTGGTCGTCACCATGCTGCCGGCCGGCAAGCATGTGCTCGGCGTGTGGGGCGAGGTCGTGCCCGCCATGACCAAGGGCACGCTGATCATCGACTCCTCCACTATCGACGTCGAGAGCGCGCGCCAGGCGCATGCGCTGGCGGCCAAGTACGGGGTGCTTTCGGTCGACGCGCCGGTCTCCGGCGGCACCGGCGGCGCCAAGGGTGCGACGCTCACCTTCATGTGCGGCGGCGAGGACAACGCGTTTGCAGCGGCAAAGCCCGTGCTGGAGAACATGGGCAAGAAGATCGTGCATTGCGGCGGGGCCGGCGCAGGCCAGGCGGCAAAAATCTGCAACAACATGATCCTTGGCATTTCCATGATCGCCGTGAGCGAGGCGTTCGCGCTGGCCGAGAAGCTCGGGCTCTCGCACCAGGCGCTGTTCGATGTGGCCTCGACCTCGTCGGGCCAGTGCTGGTCGCTGACGACCTATTGCCCGGTGCCCGGTCCGGTGCCGACCTCGCCCGCCAACAACGGCTACAAGCCGGGCTTTGCCTCGGCGCTGATGGTGAAGGATCTGACGCTGGCGCAGGACGCGGCGAAGGCCGCAGGCGCCGCAACCCCGCTCGGCAAGCATGCGCAGGAGATCTATCAGTCATTCGACGCAGCCGGCCACGGCGGGGTGGATTTTTCCGGAATTATCGAGCACGTTAGGAGTCTAGCCGGGAAAGCTTGATGACGACATTTCAGGAAGCGCGCGCGCTTCTGCTTCACAACCGCACGGACTATGAGACAGCGGTCAAGGACTTCCGCTGGCCTGATCCGGTCCCCTTCAACTGGGCACTCGACTGGTTCGACGCCGAGCTGGCGGCGAATGCGGACAGCAAGGATCGTCCTGCGCTTTGGATCGTCGATGCCGCGCAGGACCGGCAGACCAAGCTCTCGTTCGGGGCGTTGTCACGCCGCTCCAACCAGGTCGCGAATTTCCTCCGAGCACAGGGCTTGAAGCGCGGCGATCATCTCCTGCTGCTGCTCGGCAATGTCGTTCCGCTGTGGGAGACGATGCTAGCCGCGATCAAGCTCGGCGTCGTCGTGATTCCCGCGACGACCCTGCTCACCGCCGACGAGCTGCGCGACCGGCTCGATCGCGGCAAGGCGAAGGCGGTGGTGGCAGCGCAGGACCAGGTTGCGAAGTTTGCCAGTCTTGGCGCCGAGAATATCGTCCGCATCGTCGTAGGCGAGGCCTCCGATGGCTGGCTTTCCTATGATGACGCGGCAGAGGCGTCGGAGAGCTTTGCAGCCGACGGCCCGACCAACGCTGACGACCCGATGCTGCTCTATTTCACCTCGGGCACCACCGCAAAGCCAAAACTGGTGCGGCACAGCCAGCGCAGTTATCCCGTCGGCCATCTCTCGACCATGTACTGGATCGGATTGAAGCCCGGCGACGTCCATCTCAACATCTCCTCGCCCGGCTGGGCCAAGCACGCCTGGAGCTGTTTCTTTGCGCCTTGGAATGCGGGCGCGACCGTGTTCGTGGTCAACCAGCCGCGCTTCGACGCCAAGGGGCTGCTTGCCACCATCGGCCGCTGCGGCGTCACCACGCTGTGCGCGCCGCCGACGGTGTGGCGGCTGTTCATCCAGGAGAACCTTGCGTCGTTCAAGGTGGCCTTGCGCGAGGTCTGCGGCGCCGGCGAGCCGCTCAATCCTGAGGTGATCGACCAGGTGCAGGCCGCCTGGGGCCTCACCATTCGCGACGGTTATGGCCAGACCGAAACGACGGCGCTCGCCGGCAACTCGCCGGGGCAAAAGATCAAGATCGGCTCGATGGGCCGGCCGCTGCCGGGCTATCGCGTGCAGGTCAGCGACGCCGATGGTCATCCGGCCAAGGAGGGCGAGGTGGCTCTGGTGCTCGGCGAAAACCGTCCCGCCGGCCTGATGCAGGGCTATCAGGGCGACAACGGCGGGCTGTCCGGCGCCGAAGGCGAGCTCTATCGCAGCGGCGACGTCGTGTTCGAGGACGATGACGGCTATCTCACTTTCGTCGGCCGGTCCGACGACGTGTTCAAATCCTCCGACTATCGCATCAGCCCGTTCGAACTTGAGAGCGTGTTGCTCGAGCACGAGCTCGTCGCGGAAGCCGCAGTCGTGCCGAGCCCGGATCCGATCCGGCTCGCGATTCCCAAGGCCTTTGTGCTGCTGACATCCGGCGCGGAGCGCTCGCCGGCAACCGCGCTCTCCATCTTCAAGCATCTGCACACGCGCCTGGCGCCGTTCAAGCGCATCCGCCGCCTCGAGATCGTCACGGAGCTGCCGAAGACGATCTCGGGTAAGATCCGCCGCGTCCAGCTCAGACGTCTCGAGCGTGACGACGATCGCAACGATCCCCTGCGCGGCCGGGAATTCCGCGAAGAGGATTTTCCGGAGCTGCCGAAAACACGGAGTGAGACCTAAGTGAACGAAGTCTGGAAGAAGCCGCCGATTACGCTTCGGGCCTACCAAGCCATGGTCGGCAAGGAGATCGGCGTGTCGTCATGGCACCTGGTCGATCAGCCACGCATCGACACCTATGCCGACGTGATCGAGGATCATCAGTTCATTCACGTCGACCCGGAGCGTGCGAAGAAGGAGACGGCGTTCGGCACCACCATTGCGCACGGTTTCCTGACGATGTCGCTGCTGTCGATCATGTCCTACGAGGTGATGCCCGTCATCGCGGGCACCACGATGGGTGTCAACTACGGTTTCGACAAGCTGCGTTTCATCTCGCCGGTGCGTTCAGGAAAACGCGTTCGCGGCCGTTTCGTGTTGGCGGAAGCCAAGCTGCGCAAGCCGAATGAATTGCAGTCGCGCACCAACGTCACCGTGGAGATCGAAGACGAGGACAAGCCCGCGCTTGTCGCGGAGTGGCTGGGATTGATCTATTTCGCCTGACGCCGCCTGACGCCGCCTGACGCCGCCTGACGCCGCCTGTCGTTGCCAGGCTTGACCCGGCAAGCCATGGCTGCTCAAAAGCTGTTCAAATCGCTCGCGAAGCCTTCTCACCCTCTCCCCCTGCGGGAGAGGGTGGCTTCGCGGAACGCGAAGCCGGGTGAGGGGTATCCCTCCACGAGCTCCGCTGTCGATGGAGACCCCTCATCCGGCGCCGTAGCCAACGCTACGCGTTGGCGTTTTAACTGGGAACGGCGGCCGTTGGCCGCCTATGCCACCTTCTCCCACGAGGGGAGAAGGAAGAAGAAGCAGGAACTGCACTCATGGCAATCAGGTTCGACGGACGCGTCGCCATCGTCACCGGCGCGGGCAATGGTCTCGGCAAGGCGCATGCGCTGGGATTGGCGAGCCGCGGCGCCAAAGTCGTGGTCAACGATTTCGGCGGCGCGCGCGATGGCAGCGGCGGCTCGCTGTCGCCGGCGGAAGCCGTGGTCGAGGAGATCCGTAAAGCGGGCGGCATCGCCATGGCCGACGGCGCCGACGTCTCCAATTTTGAGCAGGTCACCGCGATGGTTGAGCGCGCCACCAAGGAGTGGGGCAGCGTCGACCTCTTGTGTGCCAATGCCGGCATTTTGCGCGACAAGTCGTTCGGCAAGATGGAAGCGGCCGATTTCCAGAAGGTGCTCGACGTGCACCTCGTCGGCACCTTTTATTGCTGCAAGGCGGCCTGGGCCGGCATGCGCGATCGCAACTATGGCCGCATCGTCCTGACGACGTCGTCCTCCGGCCTCTACGGCAATTTCGGCCAGGCCAATTACGGTGCGGCCAAGTCCGGCATGGTCGGCCTGATGAACGTGCTGGCGGAAGAGGGCCGCAAGACCGACATCCGTGTCAACATCATCTCGCCGACGGCGGCAACCCGCATGACGGAAGAGCTGCTGCCGCCGCAGGCGCTGCAGTTGATGAAGCCGAACGCGATCACGCCCGCGGTCGAGTACATGCTGAGCGAGGACGCGCCGACCCGCACCATCATGGGCGCCGGCGCCGGCTCGTTCGCGGTAATCAAGATCGTCGAGAGCGAAGGCATCAACCTGCCGGAATCCGAGTGGACCCCGGACGCGGTCGCGGCGCATTTCGCCGAGATCAGCGACATGTCGAAGGCGAAGGCGCTGCAGGGGGCTTTCGAGCAGACGCAGAAATATGTGGCGCAAGCCGCTGCGCGTGCCGGGGTAAAACTCTGACAGCCGTCGCCGTCATCGGCGCCGGCCCTGCCGGGCTGATAGCGGCCGAAGTGCTCGTGCAGGGTGGTGCTCGCGTCACCGTCTACGATTCGATGCCGTCCGCTGGCCGGAAATTCTTGATGGCCGGCCGCGGCGGGCTCAATCTCACCCACAGCGAACCGCTGCCGCAGTTCATCACGCGCTACCGCGAGGCGGCGCAGAGGTTGCAGGCTGCGATCGACGCGTTTCCGCCGGACGCGCTGCGCGCGTGGAGCGAGGCGCTGGGCGAGCCGACTTTTGTCGGCTCCAGCGGGCGTGTGTTTCCGAAAGCGTTCAAGGCGTCGCCCTTGCTGCGCGCCTGGCTGCGACGCCTCGATGCGGCCGGCGTCCGCTTTGCCTTTCGCCAGCGCTGGATGGGGTGGGATAGAGACGGACAACTGGTCTTTGACACACCCGGCGGCGGCGCCGCCATCGCCGCGGATGCCACGGTGCTGGCACTCGGCGGCGCAAGCTGGCCGCGACTAGGCTCCGATGGCGGCTGGACGACGATCCTCGCCGACAAAGGCGTTGCGATCTCGCCGCTGCGGCCGGCGAACTGCGGCTTCACCGTCGCCTGGTCCGAAATCTTCAGCACGCGCTTCGAAGGCCAACCGCTCAAGGCCATCGCGCTGTCCTTCGGCCCACAGCGCGCGCGCGGCGAGGCCATGATCACAGCCGGCGGGATCGAAGGCGGGGCGATCTATGCGTTGTCGGCCGAACTGCGCGAGGCGATTGCGGCGAACGGCGAAGCGGTCCTGCACGTCGCGTTGCGGCCGGATGTCCATCATGGCGAACTCGTCCAGCGCCTGTCCGCCGCGCGCGGCAAGCAATCGTTCTCCAATTTCCTGCGCAAGGCTGCACAGCTGTCTCCGGTCGCGGTCGGGCTGTTGCAGGAAGCTGCCATCAGTGCTGGCCAGTCGTTGTCGGCGATGTCGGCTGAGCGATTGGTGGAGCTCATCAACGCCGTGCCGGTCAAGCTCACGGGCGTCGCGCCAATCGCGCGCGCGATCTCCAGCGCCGGCGGGATTTCCTTCGATGAACTCGACTCGGAATTCATGATCCGCAAGCTGCCGGGCGTGTTCGCGGCCGGAGAGATGCTGGACTGGGAGGCGCCGACGGGTGGCTATTTGCTCCAGGCCTCGTTCGCGACGGGGGCTGCGGCGGGTAGGGGTGTGTTGCGACGGCTCGCCCAACTGTCGTCCTGACCATCCGCATCATGACGTCCCGGTCCGGGTTGCGAGATCCGTGAGGAGGCCGAGCACGCCGAAGCTTGCCGCCACTGCGCAGACCATCGTCCAGCCGCCAAAACTCCAGGCCAGCGATGCCGCCGCCGCGCCGACGCCACCGCCAATGAAGAACAGCGCGACGAACAGGCCGTTCATGCGACCGCGGGCCTCGGGGCGCAACAGGTTGATGGCGCGACGGCCCAACGTCTGGTCGGTGGTGATGCCGACGTCGAGCAGGATCGTGCCGAGGCTCAGGACCAGCAGACCGGTGATCTGGGATTCAAGCACGCTCGCCCAGGTACAGAGCGCAAGCGACCCGATGATGAGCAGATGGGCGGCAAAGAACATCGGCCGCGCCCGGCCCCTGTCGCCCCAGCGGCCGGCCATCGGTGTCGCCGCGGCGCCCGCCACGCCGATCAGTGCGAAGGCGGCAACTCCCTTGGCGTCGAGGTCGAACGGCGCCTCCGGCAGCCGCAGCGCGACCGCCGACCAGAACGCCGTGAAGGAAGCCATGACCAGCGATGCGGTCCAGGCCCGCACGCGGAGCACGGGCTCTTCGCGGAGCAGTCTTGGAAAGGACAGGAGCAAGTCGGCGTAGCTCGCGCGTCCCGTCGGTTGAAGGGTTGGAAGGTAGCGGGCGAGCGCGCAGGCAAGCAGGGTCATCAGAATGGCCGAGACGACATAGTAGGCGCGCCAGCTCCAGAGATCGGCGATCAGGCTCGCCGCAGGTCGCGACAACAGGATGCCGATCATCAATCCGCCCATCACCTCGCCGATGGCCTGGCCGCGGCGATCCGGCGCCACCATCGATGCGACAAGCGGAACCATCATCTGGATCGCCGCGCAGCAGGCGCCGAGGATGAAGGTGGCGAGCAGCAGGAGCGCGGGCGTCGGCGCGAGCGCCGTCGCCACGGCGGCGAGGATCGCGCAGCCGAGCGTGCGGAGGATGACAAGCCGGTTCTCGACCAGATCGACCAGAGGCACGAGCAGCAGCAGGCCGAGTGCATAGCCGAGCAACGTCAGCGTGCTGATCAGGCCCGCCTGCCACGCGGGCATGGACATTGACCGGCCGATCAGGCCGAGCAGGATCTGCGGCGCGAACAGATTGGTGACGACGACACCGGCGGTGATTGCGCCGAGCCAGATCAGGGGCCGCTCGGCGAGTTGGTTTCGGGAGGCAGGCCTGGTGGCTTCGGAGGTAGTCATGGGACCTCGCAGCTGTGGCGCGAGACCCTTTAAGCGGAGTGGTCAATATGCTACAATTCAAATAAGCCGATAAAGAATATGCGGGTTTGTTATGAATACCCATGACCTCGTCGCTTTCGTCGCCGTCGTCGAGACCGGATCGATTGTCGCAGCTTCGGCGCGTCTCAATCTCACCCAGCCTGGCGTGACCCGACGTATCCAGAATCTCGAGGAGATGCTGGGGGCGCAGCTTCTGGATCGGCTCTCGAAGCCCCTGAAGCCGACGGCGGCGGGCCATGAAGCCTACGAGCAGGGCAGGCGCCTGCTCAGGATGCTGGACGACCTCAAGTCGGGCGTGGCCAACGACGGAATGGTTCGCGGCGAGTTCAGGCTCGGTCTGACGCCGTTTCTCTCGGAGGCGGGCCTGACCGCACCACTCGATGCGGTGCGCGCCGAATTTCCCGCGCTGGCGGTGCGGGTGGTCTCCGGTTGGTCGCCGAACCAGCTCGAGCGTGTCTGCCGCAACGAGCTCGATGCGGCCGCGATTTGTCTCCCCGACGGTGCAGTGCCGCCCGCCGATCTCGCGGCCGACGATCTCGGCGCGCAGCCCGTCGTCTTCGTCGTCGCACGAGAGATGAAGATCCCGCGCACCGTCGACCTGGAACGGCTGTCCCAACTGTCGTGGGTAATCAACCAGGATGGCTGTGGATTTCGCGATACGCTGAAGCGAAAATTCGATGCCTCGCATCTGCCGTTCAACATCGCGGTCGAGGCGCTGGATAGTGAGCTTCGCCTGTCGCTGGTGTCGCGTGGTCTCGGCGTCGGGCTGGTCACCCCGATCGCCCTGAAACGCAGCGCATTTCGCGACAAGCTCAAGCCGGTCGCTGCGCGCGACTTCAAACCCGCGGTGCGCGCATGGGTGGTGCATCGCGCCCCCGCCGGTCGGCTGGAGCGGCCGATCAAACTCTTCCGCGATGGATTGGTCCGGGAACTCCAGGCACTGATCGGGGGCTAGCTACCTCAGCTTCCCCCGTGCCGCCACCGGCAGCGTGCCGATGATCTCCTCGCCGCGCACCATCACCACTTCGTCCATCATGTTGACGACGACGCAGACATGATTTGGCACGACCCGCACGATGTCGCCGACATTCGGCCGGGTGTTGCTGCGGGAGAGGTCGAGGAAGCCGTGCTCCTCGGCGAAGCGTGCGATCTTGGCTTCGGGGTGCTCCAGGATGAGGCCGTGGCCGTCGAGGCCGCCGGTGTCCGTCGTCAGAGTCTTCGAGCCGGCGTCGAGGATGCCGCGCTCAGGCGCGGCGCGGCTGACCACGGTCGAATAGATGTGCAGCGCGCAGTCGTCCCAGGTGGCGACGCCGGCCGCGACCTGCATGCGGTCGTTGTAGATGTAGGTGCCGAAGCGATGCTCGGTGCCGCCCTTGAGCTTGCCGAGGTTCTTCAGGTTCGGCGTCCCGCCGGTCGAGACGATTTTTGCATCCAGCCCGTGTGCGCGCACGCCGGCCAGAGCTTCGTCATAGAATTTTTGTGCGTCGGCCCAGCCGGTCTCGGTCGGATACATCATGAAGCCGGCGAATTGCAGTCCCTTGGATGCGGCAATCTCCTGCGCCAGGGCAATCGCCTCGGCGGGCGTCTCGACGCCGGCGCGCTTGCGGCCGGTATCGCATTCGACCACGACCGACAGCGGTCGGCCTGAGGCCGCAGCGGCCTTGGGCAGGCCGGCAACGACGGTCGAATTGTCCGCGGCGACCGTCATGTTGGCCTTCGCCTGCAGCGCCCCTAACCGCGCCATCTTTTCTTCGCCGAGCAAATTGTAGCTGATCAGGATGTCGTCGATCCCGGCATTGACCATGATCTCGGCTTCACCGAGCTTCTGGCAGGTGATGCCCTTCGCGCCGGCCGCGATCTGCATCCTCGCGATCGTGGGGTTCTTGTGCGTCTTGATGTGGGGACGGTTGGCAACTCCGGCGTCGTCGCAGGCCTTCTGGATCCGCGCGATGTTGTGCTCGACCTTGTCCATGTCGATGACGGCGCAGGGCGTGCCGTATTCGCGGGCGATCTTGGCGGCAAGGGTCGTTGTCATGGAAGTCTCTGAGTTGGCGCGCATCCCGTTTGCAAAAGCGGTGCCCACTTTTGCGAAATGCACGCTAGGCCTGTTCAATCTCTTCGCGCCGCACTTCGAGCTCCAGCCATTTGTCCTCGGCCTCGGCCAGTTCCTTTTGCGCCTTCGTCAGAGCGTCGGAGGCCTGATCGAAGCGCTTGCGATCTTTCCGGAACAGATCGGGGTCGTCAAGGAAGCGCTGCTGCTTGGCGATCTCGGCCTGCAGCTTGGCGATGGTCTTGGGCAACGTCTCCAGCGCGTGTTGCTCGTTGAAGGTCAACCGTCGCTTCGCGACGCCGGAAGGCGCGACGGTTCGCTGCTCTCTCGTCTCTTCGACGGCCTTCGCTGTCGCGCGCTTCACGTCAGCGCCGCGCTGGGCGAGCATGTCGGTATAGCCGCCGGCATATTCGAGCCAGCGTCCGTTGCCCTCGGGCACGATCACAGACGTCACCACGCGGTCGAGAAAATCGCGATCGTGGCTGATCAGAATCACGGTGCCCTCGTAGTCGCTGAGCATTTCCTCGAGAACGTCGAGGGTCTCCAGGTCGAGGTCGTTGGTCGGCTCGTCCAGCACCAGGAGGTTCGAGGGCTTCGCCAGGGCGCGCGCCAGCATCAGCCGGCCGCGTTCACCGCCCGACAGCACCTCCAGCGGCGTGCGCATCTGTTCCTGGGCGAACAGGAAGTCCTTCATGTAGCTGACGACGTGCTTCGGCTTGCCGCCGACCATGACATGGTCGCCGCGGCCGCCGGTCAGCGCCTCGGCCAGCGTCGTCTTCGGATCGAGACTTTCCCGATGCTGGTCGAGCGTCGCCATCTCGATGTTGGCACCGAGCCGTATGCTGCCGCTGTCCGGTGCGCTGCCGCCGGTCAGCATCTCGATCAGCGTGGTCTTGCCGGCGCCGTTCGGGCCGACGATGCCGATGCGGTCGCCGCGCTGGACGCGGATCGAGAAGCCGTCGACGATCTTTCGCTCGCCATAGGACCGGCTGATATTCTTGGCCTCGATGACGAGCTTGCCGGATTTGTCGGCTTCGGCAGCCGCGAGGTTGGCGTTGCCCGTCGCGCCGCGATGGGTGCGGCGCTGGTCGCGCAGCGCGTGGAGATTGCCGAGTCGCTTGACGTTGCGCTTGCGGCGGCCCGAGACGCCGTAGCGCAACCAGTGCTCCTCGTTGACGATCTTGCGGTCGAGCTTGTGTTGGTCGCGCTCTTCCTCCGCGAGCACCTCGTCGCGCCAGGCCTCGAAGGCGCTGAAGCCGCGGTCGATCTGCCGGATCTGGCCGCGGTCGAGCCAGGCGGTGCTGCGCGAGAGATTGCCCAGGAAGCGCCGATCGTGGCTGATGATCACCAGCGCGCAGCGGCGGCTCTCCAGTTCGCCCTCCAGCCATTCGATGGTCGGAAGATCCAGATGGTTGGTAGGCTCGTCCAGCAGCAGGATATCGGGCGAGGGCGCCAGCACGCGCGCCAGCGCGGCGCGGCGGGCTTCGCCGCCGGAGACATGCGCCGGATCTTCTTCGCCGCTAAGGCCGAGCTGCTCGACCAGATAGCGCGCCTGATAGTGGTCGTCGCCGGCATTGAGGCCGGCCTCGACATAGGCCAGCGTGGTGGAGAAACCGGAAAAATCCGGCTCCTGCGGCAGGTAGCGAATGGTGGCGCCGGGCTGCACGAAACGGCTGCCGCCATCCGGTTCGACCAGGCCGGCGGCGATCTTGAGCAGCGTCGATTTGCCGGAACCGTTGCGGCCGATCAGGCAGACGCGCTCGCCGGTCGAAACCGACAGTTCGACGCCCGCCAGGAGCGGCGTGCCGCCAAAGGTCAGTTTGATATCGCGCAGTTGAATCAGCGGTGGCGCCATGCGGTGTCTCAGTCCTGTCTTGTTGCGGCCTGATCGGCGCGGCGGCGCTGGATGCGGCGGATGGTTTGGTCGAGCGTCGACAGAAACGTCGAGCGGTCGCGTGGCGAATAGGATTTCGGACCGCCGGTGACTTCGCCGGCCGAGCGTAAATCGGTCATCAGGTTGCGGACGGCGAGCGTCATCCCGATCGATTCCTCGGTGAACGCCTTGCCGTTTGACGCAATCACATCGGCGCCGGCCTTCACGCAGCGGCTCGCGAGTGGAATATCCGAGGTAATGACGATATCGCCGGGCCCGGCGCGTTCCGCGATCCAGTCATCGGCCGCGTCCATGCCGGCACCCGCGGCGACCCGCTCGATCAGCGGATCCTGGGGCACGCGGATGAAATTGCCCGCGACTACGCTCACCGGCAGGCCGTGCCTGCCGGCGACGCGATAGATCTCGTCCTTCACCGGACAGGCGTCGGCGTCGACATAGATGCGGGTGGTGTTTTGAGGGTTCGTCATGGTCCGTAGATGGGGCTTGCGAAGCGGTTCCGCAGCAGCCGCGTGGTACCCCATTCGGGCCGCAAAGGCGAGGGGATTGACCCCGGTTCCTCAGGGCCTACGATCGGCCCGAAACAATAAGAATTTGGGGAAGCCAAGCCATGCCGAACCGGCTCGAGACCTATCGTGTCGAGGCCTACAACACGGCCAAGCAATCCGAAAACAAGATGCATGATGATGCAGTGGCGCGCCGATTCGGGTTTTCCGGCGGGCTGGTTCCTGGCGTCGATGTCTTTGCCTACATGATGCATGTGCCGGTGGTGCGCTGGGGCCGCGATTTCCTGTCGCGCGGGTTGATCGAGGCGCGTTTCATCAAGCCGGTCTATGACGGCGAGACCGCCGATGTCGATGCGACCGAACACAACGGCCTGCTCACGATCGAGGTGTTCAGCCGCACCGAGCTCTGCGCGACGGGGACGGCGTCGCTGCCGGCGACTGCGCCTGCGGTTTCGTTGAGCGATTATGTCGAGGTGCCCGCGATTGCCGAGCGCAAACCGGTCAGCCCGGCAACCTTCGAAACCGGCAAATGGCTCGGCACGACGCCGCGCCGCTGGGCCGGGCAGGATGCAGCCGACTATCTCGCTGATGTCCGCGAGGCCGATCCGATCTTCGCGCGCGAGGGGCTCGGCCATCCCGGCCTGATCCAGCGCGTCATGAACCGCGTGCTGGTGGACAACACGATCCTTGGCCCGTGGATCCATGTCGGCAGCCGCATGCAATTGCTGTCAGCCGCACGCGCCGGTGATGAGATCACCGCGCGGGCCAAAGTCACCGCGAATTACGAGAAGAAGGGTCACCGTTTCGTCGAGCTCGACGCGCTGGTGGTCGCCAACGGCACGACGCCGCTGGCGCACTGCCAGTACACCGCGATCTACCAGCCGCGCGAGCAGGCGGCGGCGTAGAGCGCGGGCGGCGAGAGGCAAGTACACCGCTCCAAGCTCGGTGTCATGCCCCGCGAAGGCGGGGCATCCAGTACGCCGCGGCTTCTCCGTGAATCACTGCTGCCTCGGAGTACTGTGATCGCCCGGTCGAGCCGGGCGATCACAGTGTGCGTGTGGAGGGCAGAAGGGCAGCTTTACGCCGCTTTCCCCTTCGCATCCTGGATCGCGCGCCACACACGCTCCGGCGTCAGCGGCATATCGATGTGCTTGATGCCGTAGTCGGAGAGCGCGTCGATCACCGCGTTCACGACCGTGGACAGGCTGCCGGCGCAGCCGGCTTCCCCGCAGCCCTTGCTGCCGAGTGGATTGGTCGTGGCCGGCACCGGGTGGTCGCCGACCGTCATGTTCGGAACGTCCTCGGCGCGCGGCAGGGCGTAGTCCATCAGCGAGCCCGTGATCGGCTGGCCGCTGTCGTCGTAGCGGACGTGCTCCATCAGCGCCTGGCCGATGCCCTGGACGACGCCGCCATGGAGCTGGCCGGCGACCAGCAGCGGGTTGATCACCGTGCCGAAATCGTTGACCGCGCTGTAGCGCACGATCTGCACGACGCCGGTCTCAGGGTCGATCTCGACCTCGGCGACATGGCAGCCGTTCGGGAAGGCCGACGGCACCGGTTCGCTGGTGTGATCGACGTCGAGGCTGTCGGGCACGCCCTCCGGCATCTTGCTGTCGTGCAGGCGCTTGGCCAGCTCCATGATGTCGATGCTGCGATCGGTGCCGGCGATCGTGAAACTGCCGCCTTCGAATTCGATGTCGGCTTCGGATGCCTCCAGCATGTGCGCGGCGGCGCGCTTGCCCTTTTCGATCACGAGCTTGGCGGCGCCCACGATCGCCATGCCGGTCGCGGTGATCGAGCGCGAGCCGCCGGTGCCATTGCCGGTGTGCACGATGTCGCTGTCGCCCTGCACCAGCTTGACGCTGTCGAAGGGGACGCCGAGCTGCTCGCACAGCACCTGCGCGAACGGCGTGGCGTGGCCCTGACCGTAATCGAGCGTACCGGTGATGAGCTGCACCGAGCCATCGGGATCGAACACGATCTTGCCGAGCTCGACGCCGGGAGGTGCGGTCACCTCCAGATAGGAACCGACAGCGATGCCACGCAGCTTGCCGGCCTTCTTGCTCTCCTTCTTGCGCTTGGCAAAGTTCTCGTGGTCGGAGATTTCGAGCGCCTTGTTGAAGACAGCTTGGAAGTCGCCGCTGTCATAGGTGACGCCGGAGGACGCGGCGAAGGGCATCTGGTTTTGCTTGATGAAGTTGCGCTTGCGCATCGTCAGGCGGTTGATGCCCATCTCGTCGGCGGCGCGGTCGATCAACCGTTCCATGTAGTAGTTGGCCTCGGGCCGTCCGGCGCCGCGATAGGCGCCCATCAGCGTGGTGTTGGTCAGCACCGTCTTGATATCGACGGCCATCAGCGGCGTGCGATAAACGCTGGAAAAGTTCTTGCTGGTGTTGAGCGAGAGCGGACTGGGAGCAACGCCAGTGATATAGGCTCCGAGATTGCCGTAGCCCGAGAGCTTGGCGGCGAGGAAATGCCCCTCGGCGTCCAGCGCGAGCTCGGCGTGAATCTTCTGCGCACGGCCGTGGCTGTCGGACAAGAAGCTGGTCGAGCGTTCGTCCAGCCATTTCACCGGCCGCCCCAATTCCTTGGCCGCGTAAAGGATGCACATGTACTCGGGATAGTTGACGTTCTTCATGCCGAAGGACCCGCCGACATTGGCGGTGAGGATGCGCACCTTTTCGTTCGGCACCTTCAGGTTCTTGGCGAGGTTGGCGCGGTTGCCGGCGACGCCCTGCGTCGGCATCTGGATGGTGTAACGCTCGGTCTCCTTGTCGTAGGAGGCAAGGCCGACGCGCGGCTCCATCGAGACCACGGCGACACGGGTGTTTTCGATGTCGACCTTGGTCACGTGAGCGGCGCTGGCGAAGGCCGCATTGACCTTCTCGATATCGCCATAGTGGTAGTCGAGCGCGACATTGTTCGGGATGTGGTCGTAGAGTTGCGGCGCGCCGGGTTTTGCGGCTTGCTCGGGATCGGTCACCGCCGGCAACGGCTCGATGTCGAGCTCGACCGCCTCGGCCGCGTCGCGCGCCTGGGCCAGCGTCTCCGCCACCACGAAGGCGACGGGATCGCCGACGAAACGGACCTTGTCGGTTGCGAGCGGCTGGCGGTTGGTCTGGAGCAGGGGCGAGCCGTCGCGGCTCTTCAGCGGCAGGCCGCAGGTGAAGGGGCCGTAGCCGGCCGCATCGAGGTCTTTGCCGGTCCAGACCCCCAGCACGCCCGGTATCGCCCTGGCTGCGTCGACGTTGATGCCGCGAATGACGCCGTGGGCATGGGTCGAGCGGACGATCACGGCATAGGCCTGGCCGGGCAAGTTGAAATCGTCGGTGTAGCGGCCCTTGCCGCGCACCAGCGTATCGTCCTCCTTGCGGCGGACCGGCTGCCCGACACCATATTTTTGCAGTGCAATAGCGTTTTCGAGCGTGGAGGATTTGGTGTGTTCTTGCATGGAATTGACCTGAAAAGCCGGCAATTGCGCGGTTTTGGGGGGCGCCTGGGGGCCGGACCCCTCAAAAATAACCCACCGGCCCGTTCACGACAACGCACGAATGGGCATGGTCCCATGTGATGCGTTGTTGCGCAGGATTGGCGCGCTGCTAATGTTTCAGGCGAAAAAGCAATTCCAGCTCGGCCTAACCGGCCGCGGAAAGACAGTTTGTATGAATGACCACACGCGGCTCCGCGACGGCCTTGCGCCGCACGGTGAGCTGGGGTCGATGGCGGCGGCGTTCGCCACTGAACCGGCCGTCGGCGCGCAAGCGCCGGGAACCGGCGTCTACGCGGCGCTCGACCTCGGCACCAACAATTGCAGGCTCCTGATCGCCTGTCCGACCCACGACGGCTTTCGCGTGGTCGATTCCTTCTCGCGCATCATCCGGCTCGGCGAGGGCGTCTCGGCAACCGGGTGCATCAGCGAGGCCGCGATCGAGCGCGCCATCGTGGCGCTCGGCATCTGCCGCGACAAGATCAACCTGCGCAAGGCGCGGCGGCTGCGGCTGATCGCCACCGAAGCCTGCCGCGCCGCCTCGAATGCCGAAGGCTTTCGCAGCCGCGTCGCGGCCGAGACCGGGATCGAGCTCGAGGTGATCGACCGCGAGACCGAGGCGGCGCTCGCCGTGCTGGGCTGCTCGCCGCTGGTCGATCCCAGGGGGCGCGGCGCGATCCTGTTCGACATCGGCGGCGGCTCGACCGAGCTGGTGCGGATCGAGCGCGACGCCGCAAATCCGGAGCCGCGCATCAAAGCCTGGATGTCGATCCCATTCGGCGTGGTCACGCTTGCCGAGCAGTTCGGCGGACGCGACGTGACGCCGGAGATCTACGCCGCGATGGAGCGCGAGGTCGCCCATCACATCAGGCCGTTCGCCGAACAGCATGGCGGCGATCTCGCCGACATGCATCTGCTCGGCACGTCAGGCACTGTGACGACGCTCGCCGGCATCCATCTCAACCTCGCGCGCTACGACCGCCGCCGCATCGATAGCGTCTGGATGAACGATACCGACGTCACCGCGACTATCAACAAGCTGCTCGGCATGAGCTACGAGGAGCGCGCCGCCAACAGCTGCATCAGTATCGAGCGCGCCGATCTCGTGCTGGCCGGCTGCGCCATCCTCGACGCGATCCGCCGCGCCTTTCCGCTGCCGCGCCTGCGCGTCGCCGACCGGGGCCTGCGCGAAGGCATGCTGGTCGAGATGATGCGCGAAGACGGCGCGCTCAGGAGCTGGTGAGATGGCCAAGGACACCACCGGCCGCTTGCACGTTCAGGTCAAGACCCACGGCAAGCGCAAATTGTCGTCGAAGCTCTGGCTGGAGCGGCAGCTCAACGATCCCTATGTGGTGAAGGCGAAGGCGCTGGGTTATCGCTCGCGCGCCGCTTTCAAGCTGCTGGAGATCGACGACAAATACCGGCTACTCAAGCACGGCATGGCGGTGGTCGATCTCGGTGCGGCGCCGGGTGGCTGGAGCCAGATCGCCGCCAAGCGCGTCGGCTCGGTCGACGGCAAGGGCAAGGTCATCGCAATCGACCTGCTGGAAATCCCCGAAATCGCCGGCGTCGAGTTCGCGCAGCTCGACTTCATGGACAATGACGCGCCGGACAAGCTCAAGGCCATGCTCGACGGCGGCGCCGACATCGTAATGTCCGACATGGCCGCCAACACCACCGGCCACCGCAAGACCGACCAGCTTCGCATCGTCGGCCTGATCGAGACCGCCGCCGCGTTCGCCTGCGATGTGCTGAAGCCGGGCGGGACCTTCTTGGCGAAGGCGTTCCAGAGCGGCGCCGACGCCGAGTTGCTCGCCCAGCTCAAGCGCGATTTCGCAACAGTGCGTCACGTCAAGCCGGCCGCAAGCCGTGCAGATTCCTCGGAGCGCTACGTGCTGGCGACGGGATTTCGCGGCGGGGCGACGGAATAGCAACAAACTCCGTCATTGCGAGGAGCTCTTGCGACGAAGCAATCTAGACTGTCTCCGCGGAGGGATTCTGGATTGCTTCGCTTCGCTCGCAATGACGAGATAGGCTACCCCAGCCGCTGATCCCGCACGTCCTGGGTATCCTCGGTCGCCGCCTTGACGGCCGCCTTGGCCGCGCCCTTGCCGGCACCCTTGCGGCTCGCGATCTCCACGGCCTTGCGGCCGGAGACTTCGTGACCGGCATCGGCGGGCATCTGCCAGAAGAACCAGCTCGACGCCGCCGAGGTGAGCGCGACCACGACGAAGGCCGGCGCAAACACGGTGGCATTGAGCTCGCTGGCGTGGCTGAGCCACATCGTCGTCTCGACGGACGCAGCGCCGACGGCGACGCCGGCCGAGACCGCGAGCTGCTGGTTGACGCTGACGAGCGTGGTGGCGCGGCTCATCTGCGCCTGCTCGACCTCGGCATAGGCAACCGTGTTGATCGCGGTGAACTCGAGCGAACGGAAGAAGCCGCCGACCACCAGGATGATCATGATGATCAGCAGCGGCGTCGTCACGGTGAAGAGGGCGCAGGCGGCGAGAAAGACGGCACTGATGATCGCGTTCACCGTCATCAGGTTGCGGAAGCCGAAGGCGCGGATGATGCGTGCGGCCAGCGCCTTCATGCCCATGGCGCCGAGCGAGGAGCCAAACGTGACGAGGCCGGACTTGAACGGCGAGAGGCCGAAGCCGATCTGCATCAGCAGCGGCAACAGGAACGGCAGCGCGCCGATGCCGAGCCGGAACATGAATCCGCCGAGAACGGCGGCGCGTAGCGTCGGCAGCCTCAGCAGCGTGAAGTCCAGCACCGGCGACCCCGTTCGCCGCGCGTGAAGGACATACAGTGTCATCGAGATTGATCCGCCGACGACCAGGGCGGCAACTGTGCTCCATGGCAGCAGATTGAGTCCGGCAACCGACAGCCCGAAGGCGATGCCGGCGAGCCCGAGGCCCGCGAGCACCATGCCATAGAGGTCGAACGGCTCTCGTTCCTCGCTTTTGATGGGATCGATGAAGCGCAAGGCCATGAAGATGCCGAGCAACCCGATCGGGATGTTGATCAGGAAGATCCAGTGCCAGGACGCATAGGTCGTGATGAAGCCGCCGAGCGGCGGCCCGATCACGGGGCCGATCAGGGCAGGAACCGTCACCCACGCCATGGCATTGACCAGCGCGCTCTTATCGACCGACCGCAACAGCACGAGGCGCCCGACCGGCGTCATCATCGCCCCGCCCATGCCTTGCAGGATGCGCGCGAACACGAAATCGGTGACCGATGTCGAGAGCGCGCAGCCGACCGAGCCGACCATGAATACGCCGACGGCAATCGCAAACACCATGCGCGCGCCGAACCGGTCGGCGGTCCAGCCGCTCGCCGGGATGAACACCGCAAGCGACAGCAGATAGGAGGTGATCGCGAGCTTGAGCGTCAATGGGCTGGTGCCGATGTCGGCTGCGATCGCGGGCAGCGACGTGGCGATCACCGTCGAGTCCATGTTCTCCATGAAGAGAGCAGTGGCCACGATCAGCGGAATGATGCGTTGCTTGTCGACCATGATGAATCGGTAATGGAAATTGGACGGAAGGGCGAGAATTGCGGCTTATCACCGGCATTGGGCCGCGACCATTGCGGATCGACGCATAGCACCTAAATCCTGCGTGACCCGAGGTGAGTGCGCCCGCGCCGGAGACCGTGATGATCGGCCGGCACGGGGACGCCGTTCGCCAGTACGAGGCGCCGCGAGGCTATCCCCCGCTGAATTTGCCTAAAAAGCCTGTGCATGGCTGGCCGGCGGTCCGATTTGCTTTGATTCGTCGTCCACCCGTGCTATCGACCCGCGTCAACCCCACCGATGGGCTCCGATTCTCCGGCGTTGCCGCAAGGTACGCCGAGGGCGGCGCTCATCCATAGCTATTTGCGGCAGGGCCGCGGAAGGAGTTGGCACATGGCCACCGTGCAACAAGGCATTCGCGAAGCCCTCACGTTCGACGACGTGCTGCTGAAGCCGGGCCTGTCGGACGTCATGCCGGGCGAGGTCGACATCCGCTCTCGCGTCACCCGCGCCATTCCGCTCAACATCCCGATCATGGCCTCCGCCATGGACACGGTCACCGAAGCCCGCATGGCGATCGCCATGGCGCAGGCCGGCGGCATCGGCGTCATCCACCGCAATTTCGATCCCGAAGGGCAGGCCGCCCAGGTGCGACAGGTCAAGCGCTACGAGTCGGGCATGGTGGTGAACCCGCTCACCATCAGCCCCGACGCCACGCTGGACGACGCGCTCAAGCTGATGAGCGATCACGGTATCTCCGGCATTCCCGTCGTCACCGGTGCCGGCAAGTCCACGCCGGGCAAGCTGGTCGGCATCCTCACCAACCGCGACGTCCGCTTCGCCACCGACCGCCAGCAAAAAATCTCCGAGCTGATGACGCATGAAGGTCTCGTCACGGTGCGCGAGAATGTCAGCCAGGACGAGGCACGGCGGATGCTGCATCAGCACCGCATCGAGAAGCTGCTCGTGGTCGACGAGCAGTATCGCTGCGTCGGTCTAGTCACCGTGAAGGACATGGAGAAGGCGGTCGCCCATCCGCTGGCCTGCAAGGACGCGCAGGGCCGCCTGCGCGTCGCCGCCGCCACCACGGTCGGTGATAGCGGCTTCGAGCGCACCGAGCGGCTGATCGATGCGGGCGTCGATCTCGTCGTGGTCGACACCGCGCACGGTCATTCCCGTCACGTGCTCCATGCGGTCAACCGCATCAAGCGCCTGTCCAATTCCGTGCAGGTCGTTGCCGGCAACGTCGCGACCTCGGAGGGTGCGCAGGCGCTGATCGATGCTGGCGCGGACTGCATCAAGGTCGGCATCGGCCCGGGCTCGATCTGCACCACGCGCATCGTCGCCGGCGTCGGTGTGCCCCAGCTCACCGCGATCATGGATGCGGTGGAAGCGGCGAAGAAGTCCGACATCCCCGTGATCGCCGACGGCGGCATCAAGTTCTCCGGCGACCTTGCCAAGGCGCTTGCTGCCGGTGCCGACATCGCGATGGTCGGCTCGTTGCTCGCCGGCACCGATGAGACGCCCGGTGAGGTGTTCTTGTGGCAGGGCCGCTCCTATAAGGCCTATCGCGGCATGGGTTCGGTCGGCGCGATGGCGCGCGGCTCGGCCGACCGCTACTTCCAGCAGGACATCAAGGACACGCTCAAGCTCGTGCCCGAAGGCATAGAAGGCCAGGTGCCTTACAAGGGCCCGGTCGGCAACGTCATGCACCAGCTCGCCGGCGGCCTGCGCGCCGCGATGGGCTATGTCGGTGCAGGCACGCTCCAGGACTTGCACAAGAAGGCGCAGTTCGTGCGTATCACCGGCGCGGGCCTGCGCGAGAGCCACGTCCACGACGTCACCATTACGCGCGAGGCGCCGAACTATCCGGGCGGGGGTTAGGCGCTCCACATTCCGCTGTCATGCCCCGGCTTGACCGGGGCATCCAGTACGCCGCGGCCTCTCGGCTCAACCACGACCGCCTCTGGAATACTGGATCGCCCGATCAAGTCGGGCGATGACAGCGAGGGCGCGGTTGGTGTGTACCAAACTCCATTTGCGGCGCTGTCCTGCAACTACGCTCCGTCGCTTTTGTATTGACGTGCTCCGCTCCCTCCGCTTCCGTTCGCGCCGAAGCATAATCAGGAGGAAGCCAACATGTCCCAAGGCAAACGCATCGTTCTCGCGGCGCGTCCCGTCGGCGAGCCAAAGCCGTCCGATTTCCGCATCGAGGAATTCGCTGTACCGACGCCCGCCGCAGGCGAAGTCCTGCTGCGCACGATCTGGCTCTCGCTCGATCCCTATATGCGCGGGCGCATGAGCGACGGTCCGTCCTACGCGACCCCGGTGCCGGTCGGCGGCGTGATGGAAGCCGGTACGGTCTGCGAGGTCGCAGCCTCCAACAATCCGAACTTCGCCAAGGGCGACATCGTACTCTCGCGCGCGGGCTGGCAGACGCACGCGATCTCCGACGGCAAGGGGCTGAACAAGATCGACCCGAAGCTCGCGCCGATCTCGACGGCCGTCGGCGTGCTGGGCATGCCCGGCATGACCGCCTACACGGGCCTGCTCGATATCGGCAAGCCGCAAGCGGGCGAGACCGTCGTCGTCGCCGGTGCCTCCGGTGCGGTCGGTTCGGCCGTGGGACAGATCGCGAAGATCAAGGGCGCACGCGCGGTTGGAATCGCCGGCGGCAAGGACAAATGCGATTACGTCGTGAAGGAGCTCGGCTTCGATGCCTGCCTCGATCACCGCGATCCTGATCTGGCGGCGAAGCTGAAGGAGGCCTGCCCGAAAGGCATCGACGTCTATTTCGAGAATGTCGGCGGCGCCGTGTTCGAGGCGGTCTTCCCGCTGCTCAATGCGTTCGCGCGCGTGCCGGTCTGCGGCCTCATCGCCCATTACAACGACACTGAAGCGAAGCCGCCGAAATGGGCCGCCAGCATGATGCGCGCGACCCTGACCAAGCGGCTGACCTTCCGCGGCTTCATCGTCTCCGACTTCGCCTCCCGCCATGGCGACTTCCTGCGCGACATGTCCGGATGGGTCCGCGAGGGCAAGGTCAAGTACAAGGAGTTCGTCACCGAGGGCCTGGAGAGCGCGCCCGGGGCCTTCATGGGGCTTCTGAAGGGAGCCAATTTCGGCAAGCAATTGGTGCGGGTCGGGCCGGATAGGGCTTGATCCGCCTCTTCGGCCCCCTCGGGGACCGGATATGGTTAACAAAGAGTGACCGATCGGCCACACCCGCCCGTAAAAGCCGCAGGTGTGACCGTCGGTTCATTGACGGGCCCGCGAAGGCATTGAATCATTGCGCATATTTCAGGTGCGATGATGTTAGAGCTTGTTGTTTTCTGCGTAATCCTTGTGGCCGCCGGTTATTGGGCGACGATGTTTGTCATGGGCCGTCGCGACGACGTCATCCATGGCAAGTTCGTTCACACCGAGGACGTGTTCGCGCAATCCGCGATGCCGACACCCACGCCGCCATTCCCCAAGCGCCCGGTCAAAGCTGCGCGGCCTGCCAATGTTCAGCCCGCCAATACCGGGGCCAAACCGGTGAACAGCGACGCGCTGCAGTCCTTGCTTGCCGCGATCCAGCAGGATCTCAAGAGCGTCGCTTGATCCGCGCGTTCAGACGCTGCCGCGCTCGACCATGAACAGCTCGACCGCAAGTCGCTGCTCGGGCCGTGGCGCGCCGGTCAGGCGCGCCAGAAGCAGTTCGCCTGCGATACGCCCCACAGCCGCGGCATCGAACGAGATCGTGGTGAGGCCGGGCGTGATCTGATCGGCGACGTCGTTGTCGCCGAAGCCGAGCACAGCCAGATCGCGCGGCACCGACAGGCCCCGGCCGCGCGCCTCGATCAGTGCGCCGGTCGCGAGCAGATCGTTGGCGCAGAACACGGCATCGATGCGGTCGCCGCGGTCGAGCAGGGCGGTGAAGGCGGCGCGGCCGTCGACGAGCCCCGTGATTTCGCCGACACCGATCTCATGGATGATCTCGAGCCCGAGCTGTGCCGCGGCCGCGCGAAAACCGTCGCGGCGCAGCGCACCGCGCCCAACGCTGCGTCCGATGAAACCGACGCGGCGATGCCCGGCCTCAGCCAGCCTTCGCGCCGCCATCGCACCGGCATCGGCGTTGGGAAGGCCGACCAGCATGTCGATGGGATCGCGCGGAAACGCCCAGGTCTCGATCACGGGAATGCCGAGCTCTTCGAGCGCGGCGCGATTCTCCTCGAGTTCGATCACGCCGGTGAACATCACGGCCGCAGGCCGGATGCCGCGCAGCGACTGGATCATCGCGACCTCCTTGGCATAGGAGTAGGAGGTCTGGCCGATCAGCACTTCAAAGCCTTCCGGCTCCAGCGTCGCGGCGAAGCTGCGCACCGCCAGCCCAAACTGCTGGCTGAGGATGTTGGAGACGAAAGCCATGACCACGTTTGATCGGCCCGAGCGCAGCGCGCGCGCGTGCGGGTTGGACGCATAGCCGGTCGCCTCGATCACTTCGAGGATACGCTCGCGGGTCTCGCGATTGACCTTCTCGGGATGGCGCAGCACCCGCGACACCGTGATCGGCGCAACGCCCGCGCGCTCCGCCACCTCCGCGATGCGCGGCGGCCGTCCGGTCGCGCTGCTGCGGCCGGGCGGCGCCGGAATGCGCACCACGTCGTCATAGGTCGGCTTTGCCGGATCGGTCATCGAATCCCGAGGCTAGAGCATGATCCGGAAAAGTGTGAAGCGGTTTTCCGAAAAGATCATGCTCAAATAACAACCTAAAGCGCGATGACGATTCATCCCAATCTCATCGCGCTTTAATCGAAGTCGGTACCGTCTCCAAAGCTCAGTGCGTCCCCACCTCATCGCGTGCCAGCGCGCGGCCGACCTGGACGAGGCAGTCGCCGCTCTGGCTGTCGGTGTGCAGCCTTTGCGAGATAACGATGCCGTCGGCTGGAAAGCGCAGTATCTCTTCGGCCAGCTCCGGGCGCTCGAAATCATGATACCAGCCCGCGACGTCGCCGGCCGCAACCCGCGCGCCGACCGTGACGGCAGGCTCGAACCAGCCGCGCCGCGTGGCGAACACCGCTTGCGCATGGCTTTGCAATGCCAACAGCTCGGTGGCGCGCTCGACCGGCGCATGTGGCCCCAGCACCGGGGCCTGGACCAGGCCGAGCGCGAGCAACAGGCGATCGACGGCGCGCGCGGTCAGGGCCATCGTCTGCGGCGTGACGGTGCCGCCGCCGCCGAACTCGCCGGAGAGTCCGATCGCGCCGGCACGTGCGGCGGCCGCCATCGAGGTCGGCGCAGTGGCGCCGTTCTCGGCGACGAAGGCGAAGGGCATCCCCAGCCCTTCCATCAGGCGCAGCGCGCGGCCGAACATCTCGGGCGGTCCCTGGCGCTCGATCAGCGCGCAAGGCACATGCGCCATCGAGGTGCCGCCGGAGTGGATGTCGAAGACGACATCGTGCCGCGGAAATAGCTCGTGCTCGAGGAAGTGCGCGAGGCGGAACGTCGGCGTGCCTCCGGAATCGCCCGGAAAGGCGCGGTTGAGATTGCCCTCGTCGAGCGGCGAGCGGCGCCGTGCTGCCATCACCGCCGGCAGGTTGGCGAAGGGCAGGATGGTGATCTCGCCCTTCACGGCGGCGTCATCGAGCCGGCGATACAGCCGCGTCAGCGTGATCTCGCCCTCATATTCGTCGCCGTGATTGCCGGCCATCAAAAGGAGTTTTGGGCCGGCACCGTTCTTGATCCGGAAGATCGGGATCTTGAGCTGGTAGTAAGGAGAGCGGTCGATCGAGAAGGGAATGCCGAGATGTCCGGACCATTTCTGGTCCTTCTCGAAATCGATGTCGTGGAAAAGTCCGGTATGCATGGCTTGCCTCGGGGCCGCGTCGTCGCCGACGCCGGCCGAAGGTTGAATGAAAGGGCGGCGCCGCTACAGCAGGGCAACCGCGGTCATCTCGACCCGCAGGTCGGGATCGGCGAGGCGGGCTTCGACGCAGGCGCGCGCCGGCGGATTGACCGGATCGATCCAGGAATCGTAGACCGAGTTCATGGTGTCGAAGTCGATGATGTGCGGCAGGAAGACGTTGACCGCGATCAACCTGGAGCAATCGGAGCCGGCTTCCTTCAACAGCGCGTCGATCTTGGCGAGCACCTGCTGGGTCTGGGATACGATTCCGGCCTTGCGGTCGTCCGCGACCTGGCCGGCGATATGCACCATGCCGCCGGCGGCGACGGCCTGGCTCATGCGCGAGCCCACGACGTAACGTTTGATCATCTGAAATACCTCCTCGTGACAGTGGCTCCCGCGGGGTCGCGGGAGCGCGTGCTGGCTCACAGCGTCGGCAGCGACTGCTCTTCCTTGAACCACTTCAACTGCAGCGCGCCGAGCTTGCCGTTGAGCTTGTTGGTGAAGATGTCGGTGTTGATCCAGTTGAGCAGGTTCTGCTCGCCCTGGCGCACGCCGACATGGGCCGGCGACTGGCGGATCAGGAATTTGAGCTCGACTTCCTTGGCGGGGTTCTGCTCCTGCACCTTGAGTGCGATCGCGCTGTTCTCGGCGAAGGTCTCGGCCTGGCCGGCGAGAAACGCGGCGAGTGCGGCGGGCGTGTCCTCGAAGCGCACAAGCTTCACCTTCGGTGCATTGTCGGTGAGCCAGACATCCAGCGTCGAGCCCTTGGCCACTGCAACGCTGCGGCCGTCGAGATTGTCCGGCTTCTTGCCGGTCGCGGCGGGAAACGATTTGGCGCCGTAGACGCCGAGATTCACCACCGCATAAGGCTGCGAGAACATCACCTGCTGGGCGCGCTCGGGCGTTGCGCCGAGGCCCGCGATCAGCATGTCGATCTTGTCCGACAGCAGGCTCGGGATGCGCGCGGCGCCGGTTACCGGGACGAGTTCGAGCTTCACGCCCATGTCGGCAGCAATTAGCCTGGCGAGATCGGCGTCGAGACCTGCGATCTCGCCCTTGTCGTCCTTGAAGCCCCATGGCGCCGCATCGGTGAGGATTCCGATGCGCAGCTTGCCTGAGCCGAGCACGTCCTGGAGCTTGTCGGCGTTCGCGAGGTTCGGCGCTGCGAGAACGGCAAGCGCCGCGGCTGCGATGGTGAAGAGTGACTTCAGTTTTCTCATGGCTCTCTCCTGGTGGCGGATTTGGTGAACGATGGTCATCTCGACGACGCGATGAAGCTTGCGAGCTCGGGCGTGTCAGGACTGGCGAACAGCTTTGCCGGCGGCCCCTGTTCCCAGACTCGGCCCTGGTGCATGAAGACGATGCGGTCCGCGACATTGCGGGCAAAGCCCATCTCGTGGGTGACCAGGATCATCGTCATGCCCTGTTTTGCCATCGCTTCCATCACCTTCAGCACTTCGCCGACGAGTTCGGGGTCGAGCGCGGAGGTCACCTCGTCGAACAGCATGAGCTGAGGCGCCATGGCCAGGCACCGCGCGATCGCGACGCGCTGCTGCTGGCCGCCGGAGAGCTGCTCCGGCCAGGCGTCGATCTTGTCGGCGAGACCGACGCGGGTCAGCACATCCTCGGCCAGCGCCCGCGCGCGGGCCTTGTCGATGCGGCCGGTGAGGAGCGGGGCGAGCGTGATATTGCGCTCGACCTTCAGATGCGGAAACAGGTTGAAGGCCTGGAACACGATGCCGACGCGCTGACGGAATTTCTTGAGGTCGCGCATTTCGGCATGGACCTTCAAGCCCTCGACGCGGATATCGCCGGAATCGACGCTCTCGAGCGCATTGATGCAGCGGAGCAGCGTCGACTTGCCCGAGCCGGAGCGGCCGATGATCGTGACGATCTCGCCTTCCTCGACGTCGAGCGAGACGCCCTTGAGGACCTCGACCCGGCCGAATGTCTTGTGCACGTCGCGGATTTCAACGAGAGCCATCGAGGCGGGCCTCCAGGGAGCGGGACCAGAGCGTGAGCGGCAGGCACAGCGCGAAATAGATCGCGGCGACCAGTGCGTAGGTGAGCAGCGGCTGGAATGTCGCCGCGCTCACCACCTGGCCGGCGCGCGCGAGCTCGACGAAGCCGAGGATCGAGGCGAGCGAGGTGCCCTTGATGAGCTGCACCAGGAAGCCGACGGTCGGCGGCAGCGACAGCCGCAGCGCCTGCGGCGCGATGATGTGGCAAAACTGCTGCCAGGCGGAGAGGCCGAGGCAGGCGCCAGCCTCCCACTGCGCCTGCTTCACGGCCTCCAGGCCGCCGCGCCAGATCTCGCCGAGAAAGGCGGCCGTGTAGAGCGTGTAGGCCACCGTCACCGCGACGGTCGCGGGCACCTGGATGCCCAGGAACACCGGCATGCCGAAATAGAAGAAGAACAGCAGGCCGAGCAGCGGCACGCTTTGGATGATTTGGATGGACGCCGCCATCGTCCAGCGTAGGGCGGCGGACCGGCTGATGCGGCCGACGGCGAGCCCGAGCGCCAGCGGCGTACCGAAGGCGAGCGCGAGCACGACGAGCGCGACAGTCCAGCGCAGGGCTTCGACGAGCGAGACGAGATCGATGAGGGAGAAGGAACGCATCGCCCGATCCCTCAGCGCCGTCGCGGCCAGCGGAAGGCCGCCGCGCCAATGACGGCAAACAGCGCCTTGAACGACATCGCCATGGCGAAATAGACCGCGCAGATCACCGCGTAGACTTCGAAGCTGCGATAGGTACGGCTTTCGATGAAGCCTGCGACGTGGAAGAGCTCGTCGGTGGCAACCTGCGAGGCAAGCGAGGTGCCGAGCAGCAGGAGCACGAACTGGCTGGTCACGGCAGGATAGGCATTGCGCAGAGCCGGTGGCAGCAGGATGTGACGGAAGACCTGCCAGGTGGAGAGACCGAGGCACTGGCCGGCCTCGATCTGGTTCTTCGGCACGGAGTCGAGGCCCGCGCGGATGATCTCGACCGAATAGGCGCCGAAATAGAGCGACAGTGCCACACAGGCGGCTTCGAACGCCGGCAGCTTCAGGCCGAAATTCGGCAGCACGAAGAAGACGATGAAGATCTGGATCAGCGACGGCGTGTTGCGGAACAGCTCGATATAGGCGCGCACGAGCCAGCGCAGCGGCGTGACGCGGCCCTTCAGCGCGACCGCGCCGGCGACGCCGATCAGAAGCCCTGCCACCGCTGCGATCACGGTCAGCTCCAGCGTGACGATGGCCCCGTCGATGAGCTGGTTCTGATAGCGCCAGAGCGGCAGGAAATTCATCGTGCCCGCTCTCAGCCGAACTGGGTGGGGAGGGCGCGCGTCACCACGCCATCGGCATCGAGGGCGAAGATGACACGCCAGCGGTCGAGACAGGTGCAGGGATGCGAGATGCCGAAGGCGATGACGTCGCCGACCGCAAGCGTGCTATCGGGCGCGAGCGACAGGAACGCATGCTGGTCGTTGAGACGTGTGACCGACAAGGTCGCGGCGAGCCCTTGCTGGGCGACGCCGTCGCGGAAGACGCGCAGCGGCACCGGCAGTCCCTGGTCGAACGAGGCATCGCGCATGCCGAAGCCCCCGATGGCAAGGCCTGCTTCCGGCCGCGACAGCACCTCGGCCCACAGCGTGAGCGCCGGGCGAAAACCTTCGGCGGCGGAGCGTTGCGCGCCGTCGACGAGTAGACCGCCGCGCCGGTCGAGCTCGGCGAGGGCGCGGGCATAGATGCCGTGATCGGCGAAGAACAGCGCGCCCGAGCGCAGGAGAACGATGGCGTTGCCGTCGCCATGGGCGACGGGTGCGAGCGCGCGTGCCACGATGTCGAAATAGGCGGAGCCGCCCGCGCTGATGATCAGCGGCAGGCGCGGGGCCGCAGCGCGCACCAGCGCGAAGGTCTCGATGGTGCGCTCCATCAGCGCTGCGATCGCGCGCATCGTCTCATTGGAATCGGACGTTGCGACCGCGCCTTCGTAAGTCGCGACGCCGCCCAGCACGAGCCGGTCGGCCGCGAGCACCGCGGCAATTGTTGCTTCGACCGCGGCGCGATCGCGCGCGCCGGCGCGGCCGGCGCCGAGTTCCACCAGCACGGACAACTCGCGCCGGTCCGCGATCAGCGCAGCCTCCGCCAGTGCCGCGACCGCGGCCGGTGAATCCGCGAAGGCGTAAAACTCCGTCTCGGGATACGCGCCGAGGACAGCGCCGAGCCGCCGGCCGGCTGCGAGCCCGCCGATTTCGTTGGCCAGCAACAACCGCCGCTCGCCATGCGCAAGCAGCACCGCGGCCTGCTGGATGTTGGCGACCGTCGTGCCCCAGGCGCCGGCCTCGCGCAGCGAGCGGGCCAGCTCCGGCGACATCGGTGTCTTGGCGTGCGGCGCGACAGTGACGCCGGCGCCCTTGCACCAGCGCAGGAAAAGGTCGCGATTGGCGGCGAAGGCGGTCTCATCGAACGTGAGCGCGGGGAGGGCGAGGTCGCCACGAGAGGGCCGCCAATGCTGATCGGCGATCTCATCGATCGACAGACCGGCGACCAGGGGAATACCCCGCGTGGTCGTTGAAAGACGTTGGCTATCCCACCGGGACAAGAAATGCATCGTCACTCCGCCCGCGGCCCTTGCCCGCTTGGAGAACGATATTTCGGAATGACAACGTTGTCATTAGTATCTTCTAGCCATTTTGGATCGAATTCGGTGCAATGAGGTATCAGGATAAGGAATCGTGCCCGCCAATTGGGCTAGTGCTCGCCACCCATCTGGGCCAACAGCTCCTCGATGTCGACGTCGACCTGGCCCGCGGCCCTGACGTGGCGTACCTCAAAGCTGTCGGGCTGGAAGCGGTACTCCACGAGCCCGACCTCCTTGATCGCGATCCGGTCCTGGCGCTTGTCGTTGATCTTGAAGCCGGCCGAGGGCGCCCAGACGTGGCGGGTGTGGCGCCAGGTGAAGTCGCGCCGCTGGTGCACGTGACCGCTGGCGATGAGGCGCAGGTCGACATGCGCAAACATCTCGATCAGCCGCGCGCGGGCCGGCTGCGGCACGTAGCGGATCGACGTCTCCGGCGTCTCGGGGTCGTCGGGCCCGTTGAGAAATACCGGCTTGTGTACGAACAGCGCCACCGGCTTGCCGTTCGTGCGCGAAACTTCCGAGGCAAGCCAATCGAACTGCTCGGCCTCGAAGGCGAGCCCTGAATTCATCACCAGCGAGTTCAGGCCGATGAAGCACCAGCCCGCGGCCTCGAACGACCAATGGTCCTCGCCGATGATCTCGCGGAATTGCTGACGATGCGCTTCCGCGACCGGCGGCTTCGGCGCAGGGCCGATCGCGGTCGGATTGTCGCCGATGTCGTGATTGCCGGGGATGTAGCGGCAGGCGACGGGCAGGGCATCGTGCAGGGCCTTGGCGAATTCGACATCGTCGCGGCTGGTCGGCCCGTCGAACGAGACGTCGCCGGTGTTGACAACGAGATCGGGCCTGTCGGTGTCGATATGCTCGCTGAGCGCCTGGAAGTTGGCGATCAGGCCAGGGAAGCGCCGGCCAAGATGGGTGTCGGAGATCTGCGTCAGGCGAAATTCGGACATGTATCGATCATAGGCCACGCCCGACGTCGGAACGATGACGGCGCCTCCGCGGTCAGCGATCGAACAAAGTTTAAAGCACGCGATAGCGGATCGTGTAGGCATCCTGCGGCGCGACCGGGGTTGCCAGCGGCGAGGCGATGCGGTCGGCGAGGTGCCAAGGACCGAACTGAGGACCGAACTGAGGGCCGAACTGCTCGGAGCGATGCGGCTCGGCCGGCAGGCGAAGGCGGAATTCGAAGGTGCCCTTGCCGGGCAGGTTCACGACCAGCACGCGGTCCGCGGTGCGGTGGTTGAGCGCCACCGCGCCGCGCAGCACGGAGCGGCCATCACCGAGCTCCTGCACGCCATCGACCAGTGCCAGCGTCTGGTTGCGGTCGGTATGCAGCTCGATCTGGGTGTCGGACGCCGCCGCCAAGGTCTCCCTGGGCATGCGGATCTCGAACTCGACCGCGGGCTTCGAGGGATTGAGGCCGAGATAGGCCAGCGCGGCATGGCGCATGTCGTAGGCGGCAAAGGCGAACAGGGCGAGGGCGGCGAGCGCAGCGAGACCATGCCTGAGGACATCTCGCCAGGTCCGATAGCTGTTCGGAAGTAGACCGTCATCGCCAGCGCCACCGCAAGCGCCGTCGCGATGCCGGCCAGCGCCGATATCAGGATGCCGAACTGGCCGTCGGCGGACTCGGTCAAAGCGCCGGTCAGGCTGGCGATCAGGCTGAAGAGGGTGTTCATGGCGGTCTCTCGCCTTGCGCGCCCCGAGGGGCAAAATCGCTTTAACTGTCGACCGTTGGTCGCCTCATCGGGAACGCCGGTTCAACTCGTTGATTGTCAGGACCAGCGGTGACCGCTAAGGGACGCTAGCTATGCCTTCCGCCGGATGGGAAAATCCCGGGAAATTCCGATGTCCATTCAAATGGTTTTGCTGCCGGTCTTCGTGCAGGTCGGTCTCACCTTCGCGCTCCTGATCGCCATGGCGATGGGACGCCGGCGCGCGCTCGTCTCCGGCGAGACCAAGAGCCGCGACATTGCGCTCGGCGAGCCCAACTGGCCCAAGGGCGCCACACAAATCGCCAATTGCTACCGCAACCAGTTCGAGCTGCCGGTGCTGTTCTACGCCCTGATCGCGCTGGCGCTCCCGTTGCGCCATGCCGATCTGTTCATCGTGCTGATGTCCTGGGTGTTCGTGGTGACGCGCTTCGTCCATGCCGGAATCTTCGTCTCCTCCAACAATCTCGGCCGCCGCTCCACGATCTGGCTCGCCGGCGTGCTTGTCCTGCTCGCGATGTGGATCTACTTCGCGTTGAAAATGCTGTTGCTGATCTAGGCGCTACTCGCCGATCCTGATCTGAAAGATTCAAATGACTCCCGCTGCCCGGCTGTCCGCAGCCATCGAACTGATCGACACCATCGAGAAAGACCGCGTGCCTGCGGCCAAGGCGCTGAAGGAGTGGGGCACCGCGCACCGCTTCGCCGGCTCCGGCGACCGCGCCGCCATTGCCGGCCTCGTCTGGGACGTGCTGCGCCGCTACGCCTCGAGCGCCTACCTGATGGATTCGGACACCGCGCGGTCGCGGCTGATCGGCATGCTTCGCCTCGAGCGCAACATGGATACGGCCACGATGGCTGCGCTGTTCGACGGCAACCGCTTTGCCCCGGCGCCGTTGACTGAGGCCGAGCAGGCCGCGCTCGCCTCGCGGTCGCTGGAAGGTGCCCCGGCCGCGATCGCCGGCGACTATCCGGAATGGCTGGATCCGTATTTGGCAAAAGCCTTCGGCGACGAGCGCGTCGCGGAGGCGGCCGCGATGGCGAGCCGGGCGCCGCTCGACCTGCGCGTCAACACGCTAAAATCCAATCGCGACAAGGTGCTGGGGGCGCTTGCTCATCTTCATGCGAAACCGACGCAGTGGTCCGCAACCGGCCTGCGCATCGAGCTTTCGGCCGATGCGCGCAACCCCGGCATTCAGGCCGAAGAGGATTTCATCAAGGGCGCCATCGAAGTGCAGGATGAGGGGTCGCAGCTTGCGGCTGCCTTGACCGCGGCAAAACCCGGCGAGCAGGTGATCGATCTCTGTGCAGGGGCCGGCGGCAAGACGCTGGCGCTCGCCGCGATGATGCAGGGCAAGGGCCGGCTGATCGCGACCGACAGCGACAAGCGGCAGCTTGCGCCGATCCACGAACGCCTGTCGCGCGCCGGCATCCACAATGCCGATGTGCGCACGCCCAAGGGCGAGGCCGATCCGCTGGCCGAGATCAGCGCCACCGCCGACCTCGTCGTGATCGACGCGCCCTGCACGGGAACCGGAACCTGGCGCCGCAACCCCGATGCCAAATGGCGCATGCGCCCGGGCGCCCTGGAGATTCGCCTGCGGGACCAGACCGAGGTGCTCGAGCGCGCGGTTCCGCTGGTCAAGGCCGGCGGCCGCATCGCCTACATCACCTGCTCGGTGCTTTCGGAGGAGAACGGCGAGCAGGTGAGGGCGTTCACTGGCCGCCATCCTGAGTTCGCGGTGGTGCCGCCGGAGCAGACCGCGAGCGTGCTCTGGGACAAGGCGGAGGAGTTTACGCAAGCCGCGCTGCAATCGCCGGAAGGCTGGTTGATGACGCCGCGGCGGACCGGGACGGACGGGTTCTTCGTCTCGGTCTTGAAGAAGGCATAGCCCACCCCGTCACCGCGGGTTGCGGCGGCCCCCAAAACAAAAACCCCGCAAACCGGAACCCGGTCGCGGGGTTTTCTAACTTGACGTTCTGCCGGTACGTCCGTGGTCAGAACGGTGCGCTGGCGTTAGCCGACGCGGAGATTGTCAGCCGAGGACTTGCCGCTGCGACGATCGGCGACGATGTCGAACGAGACTTTCTGGCCCTCGTTGAGGGTCGAGAGGCCAGCGCGCTCGACGGCGCTGATGTGCACGAACACGTCCTTGTCGCCGTCATCCGGCTGAATGAAACCAAAACCCTTTTGATTGTTGAACCACTTCACGGTGCCCATAGCCATGGGAATTTCCTTTGCTTAAGAAGTTAACACGCGGACCGGTACGCACTATTGCGCCCATAATCCTGATCAGTCGATGTTGGAGAAATCATCTGAAGCGTGCGCGCCCGTCAGCAACGAAGCGAAGCGGCCCAGTCGTTCGGCCAAGTATCGATGATCACAATATAGCGAGATTTTGGGGCCACTTCAAGGCACCACCCGTCGCTCGGAATGTCGCCGCATTTTGCTATTTTGCGGTGCAAATTAACCCTTCCCGGGCGCTCAATCGACGATAAACAGCGTCGCCCCCGTCGCGGTCGAGGACCGGTGCGCTGCGTCGCCGAAATCCGAGACCTGATAGCTCATCCCCGCCGTGAGCTTGAACTTGCGGCCGTCGCGCAGCTCGCTGTCGAGCTCGCCCTGCAGCACGTAGAGCACGTGGCCGCGGTCGCACCAATGGTCGGCGAGATAGCCCGGCGTATATTCGACCATCCGCACCCGGAGATCGCCGATGTTGAGCGTGCGCCACTGGGCTTGCCCGGTCTCGCCGGGATGGATGGTCGGCTCGACCTTGCTCCAGTCGGTGACGGTGAAGGGGGAGGTGGGGAGCTTCATGGGGAGGGTCCTGTCTCGGTGCCGGCGCCGGTGTTGTTAGCGTATGCGCTCGCCACAGTCTCCGTCATTGCGGCGCCCGCACTATCGCGCTTGGGGCATGCTCACGCCTGACACGCGCTGTCATCGCCCGCGAAGGCGGGCGATCCAGTATTCCAGAGGCCGCACTAGTTGAATCGAGAGGCCGTAGCGTACTGGATTCCCCGCCTTCGCGGGGAATGACAGCGGTGGGTGAGCGTCAGCCCACCAAATGATTCGCCGATCCCTGCACGATCTTTCCGGCCGCATTCACCCGCAGATATTCGCAGATCCGCTTTCCCCGCTCGTTCTCGTAGAACACCACCACGCTATCTGGGCTGACGAACAATTCGATGAGCGAGAAATGCAGCTCCGGCAACAGGGCGAGCGCCTTGCTCCAATAGGCCCGCAACGAATCCTTGCCGCGGACGGTGCCGCTTTCATCGAATCCCATCGCGGGGATGCGGTCCGAGGTCATCACGACGTCCTCGGCATAGAGCGTGAGCACGCGCTCGAGATCGCGTGCGTTCCAGGCCTCGACCCAGGTGCGGCCGAGCGCGGCGAGATTCGACGGCTGATGATGGTGTGGCATGACGTTCTCCCTGATCGGCCCTTGGTGAGTGGCGGGCCATATTAGGTCAATAATACTTACCTATATCGATTTGTCCATGCCCAAAGAAGAATGTGGGCGCGCGGCCCGCGCGGTTGCGGGAAAAGCCCCCGTCGCGTATCTGCTTGCCATGACAGCAGCACAGACCGACCGCTCCGCGTCGACGCCCTCGGTGGCCTCGGCGCACGACAAGATTCTCATCGTCGACTTCGGCAGCCAGGTGACGCAGCTGATCGCGCGTCGCGTGCGCGAGGACGGCGTCTATTGCGAGATCGTCCCGTTCAACAAGGCCGAACAGGCCTTCAACGAGATGAAGCCGAAGGCGGTGATTCTCTCCGGCGGCCCTGAATCGGTGCATGAGGCCGGCTCGCCCCGCGCGCCGCAAGCGATCTTCGATTCCGGCGTGCCCGTGATGGGCATCTGCTACGGCCAGATGGCCATGGCGGAGCAGCTCGGGGGCACCGTCGAGGGCGGCCATCACCGCGAATTCGGCCGCGCCGATGTCGAGGTGAAGGCGCCGAGCAAGCTGTTCGAGGACGTCTGGTCACCGGGCGGCAAGAACCAGGTCTGGATGAGCCACGGCGACCGCATCACCAAGATGCCGCCGGGCTTCTCGGTGGCCGGCACCTCGCCGAACGCGCCGTTCGCGATCATCCAGGACGAGACGCGCAAATATTACGGCCTGATGTTCCACCCCGAAGTGGTGCACACGCCCGACGGCGCCAAGCTGATCCGCAATTTTGTCCGCAAGATCGCCGGCCTTTCCGGCGACTGGACGATGCGCGCCTTCCGCGAGGAGGAGATCGCCAAGATCCGCGCCCAGGTCGGCAAGGGCAGGGTGCTCTGCGGCCTCTCCGGGGGCGTCGATTCCGCGGTCGCGGCCGTGCTGATCCACGAAGCGATCGGCGAGCAGCTCACTTGCGTGTTTGTCGACCACGGCATGCTGCGCCTCGACGAAGCCAAGACCGTGGTCGATCTGTTCCGCCACCACTACAACATCCCGCTCGTGCACGTGGATGCCTCGAAGCAGTTTTTGGGCGAGCTCGAAGGCGTCACCGACCCGGAAGTGAAGCGCAAGACCATCGGCCGCCTCTTCATCGAGGTATTCGAGGCGGAGGCCAAGAAGATCGGCGGCGCCGACTTCCTCGCGCAAGGCACGCTCTATCCTGATGTGATCGAGAGCGTCTCCTTCACCGGCGGCCCCTCGGTGACGATCAAGTCGCACCACAATGTCGGCGGTCTCCCCGAGCGCATGAACATGAAGCTCGTCGAGCCCCTGCGCGAGCTGTTCAAGGACGAGGTGCGCAAGCTCGGTCGCGAGCTCGGCCTGCCCGAAATCTTCGTCGGCCGCCACCCGTTCCCGGGCCCCGGCCTCGCCATCCGCTGCCCCGGCGACATCACGCGCGAAAAACTTGATATCCTGCGCAAGGCCGACGCCGTCTACATCGACCAGATCCGGAAGCACGGCCTCTACGACGACATCTGGCAGGCTTTTGCGGTGCTGCTCCCGGTCAAGACAGTCGGCGTCATGGGCGACGGCCGCACCTACGACTTCGTCGTGGGCCTGCGCGCCGTCACCTCAACCGACGGCATGACCGCGGATTTCTACCAGTTCGATATGAAGTTCTTGGGCGAGACCGCCACGCGCATCATCAACGAGGTGAAGGGCGTGAATAGGGTGGTGTACGACGTGACGAGCAAGCCGCCGGGGACGATTGAGTGGGAATAGGGGGATAGCGGCGGCCCGATTGGCCTTGTTAATGCCGTCGGAGTAATGCTCTGCCAGTAGGATGGGTAGAGCGCAGCGAAACCCATCGGAATCGCAGAACGAGATTGACGGGTGTCGCTTCCGACGAGTTTAATTGAGTTATGGCATTTGGGGTATTCATCCATCGATCCGACTCGATCTACGATGACAGCCCGGCTGAACGTTATCAGTTTCCCAGTCAGTACCTGCGTCGTGTTGAAGCCTGCATTGACGATTGGGTCATCTATTATGAACCGAGCAAGGTAGCTGAAACGCGAGGCTACTTTGCGATTGCAAGGGTTCAGCAAGTGATTCCGGATCCCGGTACTTCCGGGATGTACCTCGCGGTGATCGAGCCAGGAAGCTATCTCGATTTCGCCAATCCGGTCCCCTTCAATGGGTCGAACGGACCAGTAGAGCGGGGTGTTTTGAACGAGCAGGGACGGATTTCGGGACGGGCTCAGTCCGCTGTCCGTCCACTTTCGCTCGAAGATTTCAATAGAATATGCGCCCTTGGTTTCGCCGAGAACGTGCCGTTATTGCCGCGGCGTGACGACGATGTCCGACCGCTCGATTTAAACGAGGAGCAGGCGCCGTTCAGGTTCGACCAACAACGCGACCGCGTCAGCCTGACTGTATCGAGAATTTTGCGTGACCGGATTTTCCGCCGGATCGTGCTCCGGGCCTATGATGAGCGTTGCGCGATCACCGGGCTGAAGCTCATCAATGGAATGGGGCGCGCCGAGGTGGCCGCCGCCCACATCCGACCAGTCGAGGCGAACGGACCGGATATCGTTAGTAACGGGATTGCTCTTTCAGGCACCGCGCATTGGATGTTCGATCGTGGTCTCATTAGTTTGGCGGATGATCTGGAGATATTGATCTCACGTCAGACAAACGATCGCGAGAGCGTAAGATCGGTCGTCAACAAGACCGGCCACGCGCTTGAACCGCGGCGGCCATTGGATCGTCCACATCCACATTTCCTGCAATGGCATCGCGAGCACTGCTTCAAGCAATAGGTATCGATAGGAATATGTTGGATTAGGGAATTGCGGTGACAGTGCATAAAAGCTTGCAATGCGCGCATGACCGCGGACTTTTACCAGTTCGACATGAAGTTCTTGGGCGAGACCGCGGCGCGCATCAACGAGGTGAAGGGCGTGAACCGGGTGGTCTACAACGTGACGAGCAAGCAGCCTGAGACGATTGCGTGGGAGTAGGGGGATAGCGGCGCTATCGCCCGATTGGCCCTGTTGATGCCATCGGAGCAATGCTCTGCCACTCGCCAGTGAGAACCGCTTTGGTGCAGACGTCCCGGCGCGGATGACGGATGTTAGGAGGGTATCTCCTGTGCGATCTCCCACATATGACCGGATGGGTCGGAAAAGGCGGCGGTGCGGCGACCCCAGGGACGATCGATCGGGCCGTTCACCAAGTCTACGCCGTTTTGCCGGAGCCTCTCACAGGCATCATCGACATCGCCGACTCGAATGGTCATGAGCATGCGAGGTCCGGCGCTCGAAGCAGCCGGCACCACCGGCTGCACAAGCTGCAGTGCCTCCGTCTCCTGTAGCAAATTGACCATTACGCCACCGAGCCCGATCACGCTGCATACGGCGTCGGAATAGATCGGCCTGGCGTCGAACACGGACTCGTAGAATGCCCTCGCGCGCGCGAGGTCGTCAACGAAGAGGGTCACGCACTCTAGATTGTTCAAGCTTTTCATTCGCAGGGCCTCAGTTGACAGGGCAGTCGAGTTTCTTTTGACAAAAAGATAACAACGTATTTGAGAATAATGAAGCAGTACCATGATAGTATCTGGCGGCGAACCGAACGGAGAGTACCTTGTTGACCGATACGGGACTTCCGAAGCTTAAGCCTGGCAAGAAGCTCTACAAGCGCGGCGACCGCGACGGCATGTACGTTACCGTCCTGCCCATCAATAGGCGCAAGCAGATCTGCGAAAGTGGCGACCACTCGATCAAGGTGGTGCATTGATGCGCGCCGCGTTGAAAGTGGTACTGGCCGCAATATTTGTGATGCCGGCTGCGGTGGCTCTGGCGAAGTCTCCGGACTGCGCGAGTTGGCCCACGAACATGGCCCTCGTGCACCTCAAGAACGCCGGCCTGATCGATATTCCATCCGTGATCGAGGCGCAGACCAAGGCCGTTCGTCTCGCATCCGAAAAGATCGGCAAGGACCTCCACCAGGAGGTTTACGACATCACGTTTCAGACCAAGGATGGCAAGACAATCGAGGTCATCACGAAAAGCCAGGCATCAAGCGAGGAATGCTCGATGAGCGGCGTCGACGTCTATGTGGTCGCGAAGAAAATCGGCGGGTCGGCAGAGCAGTCATCTGACGGCAGGGCCCAAAAGTGATCCGGCTGACCGAAAGCTCAAGAACGAGGGCGGGATGACGATTGAGCCAGAGCGGGCCGAGCGCTAGCATCGCGTTATGGACGCCGAACGACGAATTGAGAGCTTGGAAGCAGCGCTTGGGGCCAGCTTGCCCGTGACGTATCTCGCCTTCCTGCGGTCACACAGGGAAGAGCCGTCTCGTCCGGTTCAGGTCGTCTCGACCAATCCAGACTACTGGGATGTGAGCTGCATCTTCGAAATCGGGGACGCTGAAGACTACCTCCAACTCGATGGTTGTTATGAACTGGTTGGCGACGTCCTTCCCGAAGGGATGCTGGCAGTTGGCGAAGACCAAGGTGGTAACCTCTACCTTTTGGATTGCCGCATGGGTCCGAGCACCGGAGCCATCTATTGGTGGGATCACGAACAGGAGCCTGGCGAGGACCGCGTGGAGTTGGTCGCGACGAGCTTCCCGGAGTTTCTCGCCGTTCTGGTCCCCGATTCATAGCAGCACGCGCGTGGGCGCCGACGATCAACTTCGCTGTCAGGTCGATGCCCAGCGGCCGGTTTGGAGCTGCTGAAGCCCGCCGCCAAAAGCGAAATCCGTCGCATTCGTATTGGGGCTTGCTGCTGCTGCGCGGCAGCCTCGCCTCGGATCCTCGCGCGCGTCCGCTCCGCACAAGCCGCACCGCGATTTCGTCAAGAAGTCGTTCAATGCTGTGAGCCGCGGGAGCAAGACGAACGGAGACATCGCATGGGCACAGGCAAACTGATCGGAAAAGTCGCGCTGGTGACCGGAGCGTCATCCGGGATTGGAGCAGCAACGGCCGTGGCTCTTGCAGCCGAAGGAGCGCGCGTGGCGATCGCAGCCCGGCGCATGCAGCGCTTGGGAGATCTTGCGGAGCGGATACGCCAAGCCGGCGGCCAGGCGCTTCCGCTCGAAGTCGATGTTTCGGACGAGGCGCAGGTCTCGGCGATGGTGCTGCGCGCTATCGAGGAGTTTGGGCGGCTCGACATGTTGCTCTGCATAGCCGGCGTTGGCGTCGCCGCGCCGTTCCAGAACACCACGACAGCTGAATACCGTCAGATGATCGACGTAAACTTCCTGGGGCTGCTCTACCCGATCCATGCCGCGCTGCCGGGAATGAAGCGGCAAGGTTCGGGGCATATCGTGATCCTCTCATCCGGCACCGGACGCTATATCCATGCCTCAACGGTCTATTCCGGGACCAAGCATGCTGCCAGCGCCATGGCGGAATCGCTTCGACGCGAAGTCGGGAAGGACGGCATCCGCGTCACGACGATCGAGCCGGGGGCCGTCAAAACCGAGTTTGTCGCGCAGATGCGTCCCGATGTCCGCCAGGCGGTGGAGACCAGACTGGGAGACATGGAGCAGCTCGAGAGCGAGGACATCGCCGCTGCCATCCTCTACGCGGTGACGCAACCGCCCAGGGTCAACGTCAACATCCTCACGCTTTATCCCACCCAGCAGGCCTGAGCCCGCCGTCATGCCGGGTAACAAACATTCAGGGATTTGCCGCATCCTGATCGGCGCGGGCATCCCGGCGCGGTCGATTGTGCGGGAGTGAAGGGTCGCGCGCTGCTTTCGCGGGGAAGGCGTCACGGCTTCACGAACCGATAGGCGAAGCGATCGGTGTTGCCTTTGATGGCGGGATCGAACACCTTGATCGTGTGCGGGTCGTCCTTGTTCGCGAGCAGGGTGCTTTGTGCGTCCAGCACGAAGCCGGCCGCCTCCACCTCCTTGCGAACGGATGCAGGCTCGATCCGATGCAGCGACTGGGCCTCGCTCGTGCCCGCCCCGAGCGCGGCGGCGTGGTCGACGATGACGTAGCACCCGCCGGGCTTCAGCCGCTCGTAGACGGCTCGATTGAATTGGGCCGCCGTCGCGCCCCGGGCCTGGATCAGTGCGGTGTGGAGATCGTGGTAGAACAGGTGCAGCTACAGCACATCCGCCGGTCGCGTGACCTCCGGCATCGCCACGAGGTCCGCCGAGACGGCTTCGACGTTGTCTCGACCCGGCTCCCTTGCAAGCGCCTGGATGCGACCGAGCGGATCGTTCTTGAAGTGGGCCACTTCGGCCGGCACGAAGCTGTCAACCCGTCCTTCGCCTCCCACGATCTCGGAGAAGAGACGGGTCCAGTCGCCATCGCCTGGGTAAACGTCGATGACGGTGGAGCCCGCATTGATGCGTGCGAACCGGATCAACTTGGACAGCTTGGATTGGTCGTACATCTGGATCTCCTTTAGGCTTGGGCATTCGACACGCGCGCGGCTCGTGCCAGTGCCTGCGTGTCGATGTATTCCCTGATGTTCGTCAGTTTGCCGTTGCGAACGGTGATGGCGAAGACCCAGTCGTCCCTAAACGTCTTGTTCGTGGCTTTGATCTTCCCCTTCGCGAAGCCGACGACCAGGACCCGGTCGCCTTGCGCGACGAACTCCCGGGGTTCGGTGGACGTTTCGACCGACCTGGATGCCGTCTCCAGCAGATCCGTCACCCCGTCGTGCCCGCGATGCGTTCCGGCCAGCGGCCAGTCCTCGCCCGGAATGATCCACTCGATGTCCTCAGTGACCAGCGCCAGCAGAGCCTCTCTGTCGCCACGGCCGATCGCGGCGAAGAAGTCCTTCACGGTCTGGATGTTCTTCTCGATACTCATGGGAATTTCTCCGTTTCGCTCGGATCGGATCGCGCGCGATCCGATCGCATGCTTCGTGTCCCCGTGTTCATCAGCCGAACTTGACCAGATCCTTGAAGATCAGGTGGCCCCAGCTGTTTCCGCGCGCCTGCACGAGCAGTCCGCCTTCGGAAAGCCCGCCGAGTTTGATCGGCGCGAAGCCGAGCTTTTCCGCAAGCGCGACAATTTCCGCTGCGGCAGCGTCGTCGTCGCTCGCCAGGAATACGACTCTCCTGCCACCATGGACGGCCGGATCCTGGCCAAGCACGGCAGCACCCAAATGGTTGAAGCCCTTGACCAGTCGACCGCCGGTGAAGGCTTGCGCGAGGGCCTTGGACGAAGGTTGTCCTCCCAGTTTCTCAGGCGGCACGCCGTAGGCGTTGGTCACATCGATGATGGTCTTGCCCTGCCAAGTGGGCAGCGCCTTCGCGACATCCTGGTGCGACTCGAAACGGACCGCCAAAAAGACGATGTCCGCCTTGACCGCGTCCACCAGCTTTTTGGGAATGATCGAAGGTCCGATCGCGGCCGCGGCGGATGCAAAGCTTTCCGGGTCGCGCGTGGTTGCAACGGATACTTCGACGCCATTGCGGGCAAACGCCCTGGCCAGGGCCTGGCCGATATGGCCGAAGCCGATAATCGCGTAGCTCATGGTGTTTCTCCGATCTTGTGTCGATGGCGCGGTCAGACCTGCGCCATGCCGCCATCGACGGCGAGATCCACGCCGGTGATGTAAGAACTTTCATCGGAGGCGAGGAAAGTGACGGCAGCCGCGATTTCCTCCGGCTTGCCCCTGCGCCCCATCGGGACCTGTGAAGCAAATCCGGCGGCCGCTTGCTTGGCTTGCTCGGCGGTCAAGCCCGTCGTTGTTTCCAGGGCAGGGGTTTCGGTTGGTCCGGGGCTCATCGTGTTGACACGGATCTTGCGGTCCTTCAGCTCCAGCGTCCAGGCGCGCGAGAAGCTGCGCACCGCCGCCTTGCTCGCGGCGTAGACGCTGAACCCTGGCAACCCCTTCACGTTCGACACCGAAGAGTTCAGGATGATCGAACCGCCGTCCCTGAAGAGGGGGAGGGCCTTCTGCACGGTGAAGAACAGCCCCTTCACGTTGACGTCGAAGGTCTGGTCGAAATGGGCCTCGGTAGCCATCGCGAGCGGTGCGATCGTTCCCGCGCCCGCGTTCGCGAAGAGAATGTCGATGTGACCATGTTTCTCTTTCACGACGGCATAGAGCCGGTCCAGATCTTCCAGGCGCGACACGTCGCCGATGACCGTCGTCACGTTTCTCTCGATGAAGGCCGTGGCTTCCTTCAGTTCTTTCTCGCGTCGTCCGGTGATCACGACATGCGCACCTTCGTCCACGAAGCGCTTGGCTGTGGCCAGCCCGATCCCGCTGCTGCCGCCGGTGATGACTGCGATCTTGCCTTCTAGTTTTTTCATGATCTTTCTTCCTTCGTTGTGTGTGTGGGCCAGGCGCGGGACTGCGCCGGGATCAGAGTTGCGCCAGGCCGCCGTCGACGGCGACTTCGCTGGCGGTCATGAAGCTGCTGTCCGACGAGGCGAGAAAGGCCGCGACGGCTCCGATCTCCGAGGGATCGGCCATGCGCTGCAGCGGAGTCATCGCGGCGAAGACCTTCTGTCCCTCTTCGCCCAACGCTTCCTTCGCGAGTTCGGTCGCAGTCGCCCCGGGCGACAGCACGTTGACGCGGATGCCGCTGCCCTTCAGGTCCTCCGCCCAGGTCCGCGCGAGGTTACGCACGGCCGCCTTGCTCGCGCTGTAGGCGCTCATGGCCGGCGCGCCCGTGGTGCCGGCGCTCGATCCGGTCAGGATGATCGAACCGCCCCGGCGCATCAGCGGCAGCGCCTTCTGCACCGTGAAGATCGTCCCCTTCACATTGGTGTCGAAGGTTTCGTCGATATGCGTGGCGGTGATCTTGCCGAGCGCAAGCTGGCTTCCCGCGCCGGCATTGGCGAAGACGATGTCGAGGGTTCCGCGCTCAGCCTTCACCGCCGCGTAGAGTCGGTCGAGGTCGGGCTCATCCGAGACCGAGCCCTTCACCGCGCGGGCATTGGGCCCGAGGGCGGCGACGGCCGCGTCGAGCGCTTGCTGCCGGCGGCCGAAGATGAAGACGAAGGCGCCGTCCTCGATGAAGCGCCTTGCCGCGGCGCGGCCGATGCCGGTCGCGCCACCCGTGATGACTGCAACCTTGCCGTCGAGCTTTCCCATGAATTCTCCTGTCGTGGTGTCGGGGCAGCATCTGCCCCCGAGGACCACGAGATAGGTCCGGCGGCGTCAGGCGTTGAGTGCGGAAGCGCGCACATCGGTGGTGCGAAATCGATCCGGCCGCGCGTCCGACGCCAGCCGCGACGGTCCGCCGTTCGGAACTGGGTCGTATTTGTCGGAACTGGCTATGATGACCTCTCGGACTGCTGTAGGAGGCGTCAGATCCGGGCTTTGGAAGGCGCACCGCGCGGTGCGGGATTGCACCATGATCGACTGGGATGACGTTCGCTATTTTCTAGCCGTCGCGCGCGGAGGCTCGGTGCGGGCGGCCGCCGAGCACCTCGGTGTGAACCACGCGACCGTGCTGCGACGCATCGCCCAGCTCGAGGAACGCCTCGGGGTCCAGATGTTCGAAAAGCTGCCTTCGGGCTACCGCCTGACGGCTGCGGGCGAGGAGGTCCTCGAATTCGCGGACCAGATGGAAGCCTCCTCACACCTGCTGGAGACGCGTGTGTTCGGGCGCGACCAGAGCGTGCGTGGGCGTCTGCGGGTGACGCTGGCGCCGCCGCTTGCGACGCACCTGCTGATGCCCGATTTCGCCGATTTTGCGCGCCTGCATCCTGATATCGAGATGGATATCTTGTCGGCCGGCGAGCTGGCTAATCTGACCAACCGGGAGGCCGACGTCGCGATCCGCGTCGTCTATGACCGCAAAACCCTCCCGCAAAATCTTCACGGCATGAAGGGACCGGAGCTGTTCGGCGCCGTCTACATATCCAGGGATCGGCTGGCCGCCTGGCGCGCGGGCGCGCCTGATCCCTTCCGCTGGATCGTCATCAGCATGCACGGCATCCCGGACTGGGCCAGCGCGGGCGAGGTCCGCACCACGGGCGTTCCATTCAGGACCTCAGACGCCGGGACGCAGATCGCTGCGGTCCGGCAAGGGCTCGGGATCACGACGCTGCCGTGCTTCGTCGGCGATGCCGACCCCCTGCTGGTGAGGGTGCCGGGCACCGAGCTACACATGTACGGAACGGTTTGGCTCCTCACACAGGGCGAGACACGCAAGACCAAGCGCGTGCGGCTCTTCACCGAGTTCGTATCCCGCAGGCTCGCCGCGTACGCGCCGCTTCTCGCGGGGCTGTCCGTATCGCGCGACTGACGTGGGGCAGGTCGGTCCATTCGGATGCCGTCCGGTGGTCGGCCGGGAATGCCTTGAAATACAAGCCGTCCTCCTATATGACCACTGTAGTCATATTGGAGGACTCATGCGAGAGATTCAGCTTCGTGATGCAAAGGCCAACCTCTCCGCGGTCGTCGATGAAGCGGTCGATGGCAAGCCCGCGATCATCACGCGTCACGGTAAAAAGCAGGCGGTGGTCTTGAGCTATGAGGAGTGGCGGCGTCTGTCGCAGGTGCCGAGCTTCGGGCGCCTGCTGATGGCGGCCCCCGTGCGGGCCGGCGATGTGCCGACGCGTAATCGCGCCAAGCTGCGCAAGACCGACTTCTGAGACGTGTATCTCGTCGATACCAATGTCATATCTGCCGCCTCGCCGAACCGGCCGACGCCTGCGGCACTCGTCGCGTGGATGGATGCGCAATCCGCCTCCTTGTTCTTGTCCGTCGTGACGATTGCGGAGGTTGAGGACGGAATAGCCAAATTGCGACGCGAGAAAGCCACGCGCAGGAGTAGAGATTTGGCTCAATGGCTGGAAGCCGTGCTGCACCTGTATGAGGATCGAATCCTGGCGTTCGATACCCCCACTGCGCGGATCGCCGGACAATTGTCGGACCGCGCGCGAGGGCAGGGGCATTCTCCGGGATTTGCCGATATCATGATTGCCGCAACTGCGCGTCAGCACTCGTTGACGGTCTTGTCACGCAACGCGAGGCATTTCCTGCCGCTCGGCGTACCCGTGCATGATCCCTTCGACGAGCTGCCGCCGTCCTGATCATCGCGCAGGCATAGGGAGGGCGTGGCCTCTAATTGGCTGCCCACCGCTACTCCGCCCCAACCGAACCCGCCTGTCGCTGAGCCGCGATCAGCATCTCCACGAACGCCGTCACCTTGGGCGGCCGGAAGCGGGCCGCGGGGTAGACCGTGTGAATGCCGCCGGATGGCAGTTGCCATTGCGGCAGGATGTGAATGAGGCGGCCCGCCGCGAGATCGTCGGCCACCAGGAAGTCTGGCAGCACCGAAAGGCCGCCGCCGGCGAGCACGGCCGCGAGTACCCCCGGCGTCGTGTCGATCGCGATGCTCGCTTGCAGCCGCACAGCGCGTCGATCGAGATCGCCGCGCGAAAACTGCCACAGCAGCGGCTCACGCAGCGCCATGTTGGCGATGAACGGCAGCGTGACGATGTCGTCGGGATCGCGCGCGGCGGCGATCCGATCCGTGAACGCGGCAGCGCCGACCAGACATTGCCGGAACGATCCGATCTTGCGCGCCTGCAGGCTGGAATCGACCAGCCAGCCGACACGGATCGCCATGTCGATCTGGCCTGAGGCGAGATCGACCGTCTGATCTTCGAGCGTCAACTCCACGCGGCAGTTGGGATAGCGCGCCGCGTAGGCGGTGACGACGGCAACGACGACGGCTGTGCCGTAGTCGTTGGGCGCCGTGATCCGCAATGTGCCGGTCGGCGCGGCAGCGGCCTGGGCGAGTTCGTCGAAGGCATCCTCCGCCTCGCGCAAGATCATGGCGCAGCGCGCATGAAACATGCGGCCCGCCTCGGTCGGGTGGACCCGGCGCGTGGTGCGCACGAGCAGGCTGGTGCCGAGATCGCGCTCCAGCTGCGCCACCTGCTGGCTGACCACGGCCTTGGTGATGCCGAGCCGTTCGGCTGCCCGCGTGAAGGATCCGGTGTCCACGACGGCTGCGAAATAGGCGAGGCGGTTCAGGTTCATGGCTCGTCCGGTCATCTATTGTCAGTCAATAACATACATTTTGTCTATTTTGTTGATATTTATCTACCAATTCCCGCGTGCCACATTGCGGTTCAAGGAGATCGCCATGTCCGCGCCCATTCCCATCACCTACCTGTTCGATCCGCTCTGCGGCTGGTGCTACGGCGCCGCCGCGCTGCTCGAACAGCTCGTCGCCCGGCCGGATTTCGCTGTCGAACTTGCGCCGACAGGCCTGTTTGCCGGCGAGGGCGCGCGTCCGATGGACGACGGCTTTGCCGCTTATGCCTGGAGCAACGACCAGCGGATTTCGCGCTTGAGCGGCCAGCCCTTCAGCGAAGCCTATCGCCGCGATGTGCTGGGCGACCGCACGCGCCTGTTCGATTCCGGCCCGACGACACTGGCGCTCACGGCAGTCGCGCTCATGGCCCCGGATCGGGAGTTCGCGGCGCTGAAGGCCTTCCAGCTCGTCCGCTATGTCGAAGGACGCGACAGCACGGACATCTCCGTTCTGTCGGACGTGCTGCGCACGATGAATTTGCCTGAGGTTGCCGCGCGTCTGGCGAGCCCCGACGCTGCACTGATCACCGCTTACCGCGCGCGCCTGGAGGCTGCGCGTGCCGAGATGCGCCGGTTCGGTGCCAACGGCGTCCCGGCCCTCATCGTCGGGACGGGCCATGATCGCCGCCTGATGCAGGCGAGCGCGCTGTTCGGCAGCCTCGACGTCCTCGTCGACGGACTCAAGGCGGCCTGAGCGCCGCGCTCAACAGAGACCGGACCATCCAGTTTGAATTTCGCGATCCCAGACCAGCACCAGGAGACCAACATGCCGACAAGGAGAACCATCATGAAGACCACTCTCGCCGCAGGCGCCGCCGCAGTCTTCGCACCCGCAGGCCTCGGCCATGCCGCCGGCGGGCTCGCCTGGAAGCATTTTCCAGCCGGACAGAACGGCTTCTTCCGGGCACCCGTTCTGGTGTCCGGGCCGAGCGAAGCCGTGCTGATCGATGGCGGCTTCACGCTTCCCGACGGCAAGGCTGTTGCCGACGCCATCAAGGCAACCGGCAAGAAGCTCACCACCATCTTTATCAGCCAGTCGGACCCGGATTATTATTTCAGCCTCGGCGCGATCAAGGCGATCTTCCCCGAGGCCCGCGTGCTCGCGGCGCCCGCGACCGTGGCGGCCATTAACGCCAGTGTGGAAAAGAAGCTTGCGGTCTGGGGACCGCAGCTCAAGGCGAACGGCCCGCAGGTGCTTGCCGATGTGGTGATCCCCGAAGCGTTCGACGGCAAGACGCTCAGCGTGGACGGCGAGACCATCGAGATCGTCAGCGCGGACGGCCTGGTCAACCGGCGCTATCTGTTCGTGCCCTCGCTCAACGCGGTGTTCGGCGGCGTGCTGATCTTCTCGGGCGTCCATGTCTGGACCGCCGACACGCCGACCAAGGAGCAGCGCGGGGCCTGGATCGCCAATCTCGAAAAGATCGCGGCGCGCAAGCCGGCGATCGTCGTGCCCGGCCATGTGTCGGTGGATGCAAAAACCGACCTGTCCGGCGTCGAGCACACCATCGCCTACCTCAAGGCGTTCGACGAAGAGCTGGCCAAGGCCAAGGATTCCGCGGCGCTCAAGGCAGCGATGGAAGCGCGCTTCCCCGGCCTCGGCATGGGCGTTGCGCTCGACATCGGCGCCAAGGTCGCCACCGGCGAGATGAAGTGGGGCTGAGATGGCTCGCAACCTCGATCTGATCCGCGCCACCTATGAGGGATCATCGTCGGAACAGAACGGCCGGAATCTCCTGGCCGCTCTCGCTCCCGATGCCGCGTGGACCGAAGCGGAAGGGTTTCCGTACGCGGGCACCTATGTCGGACCCGACGCGATCATATCAGGCGTATTCCGGCGTCTCGCCACCGAATGGACCGGCTACCGCGCCGATGTTCACACCTATCTCGAAGACGGCGACCGCGTCGCCGCCTTCGGCGTCTACTCCGGGACCTACAACGCGACCGGCAAATCCATGCGCGCGACGTTCGCGCATCTCTATCTGCTGAAAGACGGCAAGATCACCAGCATGACGCAATATGCCGACACCGTGATGGTGCAGAAGGCGCTGGAGCCTGCTGGCCGCTAACAGCCGGCTGACGTCGGAATGTAGAGGAGGGGAGCCCGCGACATGCGGGCTCCCTTTTTTCATTTTTGACGGCTGCTAAACCTTGATGAAGTTGTGTGCGGCCAGCGCGCCGAAGGGCAGGGTTGCCAATCGTCCGCCGACCTCGAGCGAGCCCAGATCCACCGGGAAGAAGCCGGTGCCTTCGATGAGTTTGCGAACCTCGGCCTTTGCGGCAGCGTCATCGCCCGAATAGAACAGTACGTGCCGGCCACCCGCAACGTCCGGATTCGACAGCGCCGCAACGTCGTTATGGTTGAACGCCTTGACCACGCGGGCGCCCGGAACGAATTGGCTGAAGATCTCGCTCGAATGCTTGTCGCCGAGATCGACGGCCTTGATGCCGTAGGCCGCCAGTGGATTGCTCGGGTCCTTCGCATCCGCCGAGTTGGGATCGAGGAATTCCACCGGATTGGTGGCGTCGATGACGATGCGACCGTTCCAGGCCGGCAAGCGGCTGAACACCTTCTCCACATCAGTCCAGCGGATGGCGGCGATGACGATATCGGCGCCGGCTGCCTCTTGCACGGTGCCGGCCTTGATTGAAGGGCCGAACTCCTGAATCAGCGACGCCAGCGATTCCGGTCCGCGGCTGTTGGAGATAGTGGCCGAGATGCCTTTCCTGGCGAGAGCGCGTGCGAGGTTCGAGCCGAGGGCGCCAGAACCGATGATACCAATATTCATGATGGACTCCTGTGAGGTGAGGGGCTTGAAAGAAGGACCGCCAGCGCCCCGAAGGCTGGTCGGTCGTTACTGATCGATGCCGTTCGGCATTGAAGATATTATGTGTCGATGACACGATTACATTTAAGAGCAAAACAAATCACCAGGCGAGCGGAATGGAGAACTTGCCCAGCCGCGCCACCTCGGCTGCAACATCCGCCACTGTCGTTTTTGCGAGTTCAGCCTCGAGCGCCTTGCGCGCGCGGTCCAGGGCGGGTTGTATCGCCGCGATGATGTTGCCGCCGACCGCGCAACTCTCGCAGGGCGGGGTCCGGTGCAGCGAAAACAGCTCGGTGTCCTCGACCGCCGCATAGACATCGAGCAGCCGTATCTTCTTTGCCGGTTTCGCCAGCAAGGAGCCGCCACCCGCTCCGAGCTGCGAACGCGTCAGCCCGGCATCGCTCAGGCGGGACAAAAGCCCGCGGATGACGACGGCACCGGTGTTGGCCGACCAGGCGAGATCCTCGGACCGCAGCGGCTTTCCGTCGCTCACGGCAAGTCCGGTGAGGATATGAACGGCAACGGCGAAGCGGGTGCTGGTCGGCATGACGATCTCGTTTGTGTGTAACCATCACTATTACACACTTTCGGCGATGTCAACACTGGTGCGTCTGCAAGCGGCTGGATGCGCGGCTGTGCCGGAGCTAAAGGCCAGCGCCTTTGGCAACGCGCGCGTGCACGAGGTCATGGATATGACCACCGGCCCCGTCTATACCGAGGTCGCACGACAGGACAGAGCGATGATCGTATGCTCGCAGTCATCACGGTGAAGATATGACTGCCGACGATCTTGGATTTGACGTGAGGAGCCATGGTGGTTTCGGAAGACAACAGATCTCTCGCCCGCTATTTGAGAGATGCTACGCAGGGCTCACCGACGGTTACGAAATATTGGGATGATGCCCACGTCTGCGACGTCGATATCATGATCATCAAGAACGTCCCGGCAGGAGGCGTTTCCACCTATGCCAGCCTCGCGCTCTCCGACGCGAAGACAGGCCTGACGTCCGGCGGCAAGGCCCTGGGCGTCGAGATTTTGCTGGCTCTGGCGACGGAATGCGCCGAGGGCGCCAACATGATCGCGACCTGCGCTTTCAGCATCAAGAAGGGCGAAATCACACTCTTGCCCGGCGTCGTCATTCCGCGAGCCCTGGAACTGTATGGCGAAGGGCGCGAGATGAAGCACGCCATGCTCATCTCTCCGTTCTTGTGGAACCTTGAAACACAGTCCTTCTCGGCCAAGTCCGTCACCTGGCTGCAGGTGCTACCTATTTCGGACGCCGAGCGGGACTACGCGCTGGCGAACGGGCCCGAAGCGCTGGAGGATCTGTTCGAGGACCGACAGATCGACGTATTCGACATCGATCGTCCCAGCGCTCTTTGATACCTTGACCGCCGCTATCCTCGTGGACGCCTGCGACTCGCCTGGCCCGAAGGGTATCGCTTCGCGTCTCGCTACCGCGGCGCCAGCCCCGCGCCGTTTTGAAATGCCAACAGCCCAATGCAGAAAATCGCTGCGCCAACCCACAGCACCACCGGCACCAGGTACGGCGACGAAATGACCTCCAGCACCGGGAATGCTTTGTCTGAAACAAACCTTCTGTGCGCCACCCATGCGGTTGCGACGAGGGGCGTAAAGGCGACACCGAAGTAAAGCGCCCCCAGGACCCAGCCAAAGGCGGTCAAATCCCTGGATCGCGTGACCTCTCCCGCAAAGCCAAGCGCGGCAATTGACACGAACGCGCCCAACGCGCTGATGAGGAGCTCGGCAGCCAGGACGACGATGGATAGAGTTGCATTCATGCTTGGATTCCGTTTGCGAATGAGAATTCCCCGAAGCCGCAGCCCGGATGGCCGCTGACCGCATCAGCCACGATTGAAGTCCTCGAGATCGCGGATAAAGCGTTCGAAGTCGGGCGTCAGCTCGTGCATGTTCGGGAAGTCGGCTCGAAGGGGAACGCCACTTGTGGGTCAAGGGGGTTCCGACAGTTTAGCGCGGAGAGGAAGGTGCTTGCAATCGGCGTGGTCATTCGAACTAGGATTGGCCAGACTCGGCCAAACCGCAAGATCGGTCGAGCGTGTCATGGCCGTCAGGACTAGATGGAGCCGCCACGGAGGAGGGACGATGAAGGCGGCGCTGCAAAACTATCAGGACCGGATGCGACGGGTGCTGGATCATATCGATCGGCATCTCGACGGTGATCTGGATCTGGACACGGTGAGTGCTGTTGCGGCTTTCTCAAAGTATCATTTCCACCGGCAGTTCTCGGCAACCTTCGGATTATCAGTGCATCGCTATGTCCAGCTGGCCCGCATGAAGCGCGCTTCGCATCAACTAGCCTATATGGACGCCCTTGATGTGACGGAGATTGCGATGGATGCCGGTTACGATGCACCGGATGCCTTCGCTCGCGCCTTTCGGCAACGGTTCGGGCAATCGCCGTCGTCCTTCCGGAAGTCTCCCGACTGGGAGCCGTGGCTTGCGGCCTTGGGGCCTCTCGACAATGCCAGGAGCAAGCTCATGCAGAAGATTTTTACCACCAACGACGTGACGATCCGTGATGTGCCCCCGACGCCGGTGGCAATCATGGAGCATCGCGGCGACCCGGCGACGCTTCCCGCCACCATCCAGCGCTTCATCGCGTGGCGCAAGGCGGCGAACCTGCATCCCAGGACAAGTCCGACCTTCACTGTTTGGCATTCCGAGAGGCGTCCGGCGCAGCGGGACGAATACAGCATCGACCTTTGTGTCGGCACCGACCAGCCGATCGCGGCGAACGGCGAAGAGATCAAGACCGGCGAGATCCCTGGCGGGCGCTGCGCGGTGCTGCGCGTCGTCGGCTACACCGACAATCTGGAGCCTGCCGCGCTCTTTCTTTATCGCGACTGGCTTCCAGCCAGCGGCGAGGAAGCCCGCGACTTCCCGATCTATTGCCAGCGGCTGAGCTTCTTCCCGGAGGTGCCGGAGCACGAGACTGTTGCGGACGTTTTCTTGCCGCTGAAGTAGCGACCGCTGACGGCGGCCTGTCGCTTCCAATCACGGAAACCGACAGGCCGCCATTCCCCGATCAAGTCCGCCGCGATCCGCTCCCGCGTTCAACTCGGGAAACGGGTGGCAGCTCGCCGGTGCCTGATGTCTTGTTCGGATCCTGTTTGACATCAGGAGAGTCTCGCGGTGGAACTGGCAAACAAGACGATCATCATAACCGGCGCCAGCAGCGGTATCGGTGCTGCCGCGGCGTCGCTGTTCGCGTTCGAAGGCGCCGATGTGGTGCTCGGGGCTCGTCGCGTCCCCGAGCTGCAGGCGGTTGTTGCAAGCATCGAGAGCGCCGGAGGGCGCGCGACTTTTCTCGCGGGCGACGTTCGGGACACCGGCTATGCTGCCCGCCTTGTCGAGCACGCCGTCACGACGTTCGGAAAACTTGACGGCGCTTTCGACAATGCCGGCATCGTCGGCGAGATGACGCCGGTCCCCGAGATGAGCGTCGAAAACTGGACCGATGTGCTCGCGGTGAATCTCACCTCGGCGTTCGTCAGCGCAAAGGCGCAGATCCCGGCGCTGCGCAAGCAGGGCGGCGGTTCGATCGTTTTCACGTCGTCCTTCGTTGGGTTCAGCAACGGCGGCATGCCGGGAATGGCGGCGTACGCAGCCTCCAAGGCAGGACTGATCGGCCTGGCTCAATCGCTGGGCGCCGAGCATGCGGCCGAAGGCATTCGCGTCAACGCGCTTCTGCCTGGAGGGACCATCACCCCGGCGGCAGGCGAAGGAAATCCCGACGCCCTGAATTTTATCGCCGGGCTCCACCCGATGAAGCGGATGGCGAGTCCCAAGGAGATCGCGCAGGCGGCGGTTTTTCTCCTGAGCGACCGGGCATCGTTCATGACGGGCAGTCCCATGACGGTTGACGGTGGCATGTCGGTGCGCCTGACCTGACGACGAACCCGCCAAGCGCACGACGACGGTCACCTCGGCGCAAACACGGGATGTTCGCCACCAATCGCCATGATACGAAATCCCGTCGTTCGCTTCCGGAGCCCAATATTGATGTCCGCCGCCACCGCCCCGACTCAGCCGCCCGCAAGCGCCGCCGAAACCGATCCCGAAACACTCGGCTGGATGAAAGGCTTCCCGCCTTCCCCCGACCGCACCATCAGTTTCCAGGACGGCTCGTTCCGCAGCTTCCCCGAGCTGCGCTGGGCCTGGAGCAACATCCGCCAGCTGGTGCCGACCGTGAACGTCTGGCGCGGGGCGGGGCCTGCGTCGGCGCTGGCGCGCGAGGACCACGACATCGGCGCGGTCGCCTGCGTCACGATGGACGGGCGTCCCATCACGTTCGCGAAGATGCTCGACGAGACTTACACCGACGGCATCGCCGTGCTGCACCGGGGCAAGCTGATCTATGAGCGCTATTTCGGCGCGTTGAAGCCGCACAAGCCGCATATCGCGATGTCGGTGACGAAGTCGTTCACGGGCGTGCTCGCCGGCATTCTGGTCGCCGAGGGCAAGATCGATCCGCAGGCGCCTGTCGCGGAGTATGTGCCTGAGCTGAAGGCCAGCGCCTTCGGCGATGCGCGCGTGCACGAGGTCATGGATATGACCACCGGGCTCGAATACACGGAGGTCTATACCGACAAGAACTCGCATGTGTGGGGACTGCGGCGCGCCAACGGCATGGCGCCGATTCCACCCGGCTATGACGGTGCGACCACCATCTTCGATTTCCTGGTCGCGCAGAAGAAGCAGGGCGAGCACGGCAAGGCCTTTGCCTACAAGACCGTCAACACCGACGCGCTGGCCTGGATCATCCGCCGCGTCAGCGGCATGACGTTGTCCGATCTGCTCTCCGAGCGGATCTGGCAGCCGATGGGCGCGGAGGAAGACGCGCATTACCACGTCGATCGCATCGGCACCGAAAGCGGCGGCGGCGGCCTGTCGACCACCTTGCGCGACCTCGCCCGCTTCGGCGAGACCATGCGCAATCACGGCCGCTTCAACGGCCGGCAGATCGTGCCTTCGTCTGTCGTCGAGGACATCGCGCGCGGCGGCGATCCCGAAAAATTCAAGCCGGCCGGCTACACCACGCTAACAGGTACGTCCTATCGCAATCAATGGTGGGTCACGCACAACGCCCACGGCGCCTATATGGCGCGCGGCGTTCACGGCCAGGGCATCTATATCGATCCCAAGGCCGAGATGGTGATCGCGCGCTACGCCTCGCACCCCGTAGCGGGCAACGCCGCCAACGACCCCGTGACGCTGCCGGCCTACATGGCGCTGGCGAAGCAGCTGATGGCGGGCGGGTGAGGCCGCCTCACGGCAGCTCCCGCCAGCGCATCGGCAAAATGCCGTCCTGCCTGAAGCTATCGAGGAAGCGGAAGCGGGCGGCTTGCGGATTGGGGCGGGATTCGATCGGTTTGCCCAGGATCTGCACGACGTCGTTCTCGTCATAGGCGGGCCAGGGTGGCAGGTCCGATCCGTTGGGATCGCCATGCGCGGCGAAATTGACCCAATAGGCCATCATGGTCCGCGCCAGCGCGCGGTCCTCTTCGGCCGGCGGTGCCGAGCTGCCGATCACCTGTTGCGGTGTCAGTGTGCCGAACACGAACGGAATTTCAGTGACGTGCGAGGCGATCGGCGTGTAATGCGAGGTATAGCTGAAGTGATAGCCGTAGACCGGCGCTTGTCGCCCGCGCCGATGCAGACGCAGCCACTGCCAGCATTGCTCCCCGACCACATAGTCGCCGTTAAGCGCCGCCGCGGAAGTCCTGGCCTCCGCGTCGGTCGCCGCGGGATAGACCCTCAGGAAATCGGCCATGCGCTCCTTGCCGAACATCGCCTCAGCCGCGGCGACAAAGGCTTGCGCCGATTGGTCGGGGAGTGACTGCGAACGGAAAGGAAATTCTTCGGCGGCATTCCAGCCTGCCAGCAGCGGGATGTGCATCTGTTCGCCGCGAAGGAATCGCCGTGCGGGCACATCAGGCACAACATGACCATCGATACTCGGCGAGAAGGCCGTCACGACCGGGCTGGTCCTGAAACTCCATGGCGCGGCTGCATTCAATCGATCGGCCGGCATGCTGCGCAAAGCTGCGATCGACCCGTTGCCCCGTTGCCGGGCAAAAGCCAGACCACGCGCGCGGGCTTCTTCAAAGCCCTGGAGTGGGCCGTGCTTGCCGTCCCAGAACGCGCCGCTCTGTCCAATGGCCTTGTGAAACAGTCCGTGCGCGAGCGGAGAGGCCATCAAGATGCCGACGGCCATGGCGCCGGCGGATTCGCCGAACAGGGTGACGTTGTCGGGGTCGCCGCCAAAGCCGGCGATGTTGGCCTTGACCCAGCGCAGCGCCGCCAGTTGATCCTGCAGGCCGTAATTGCCTGATGGCGCCTCCATGTCGAGATCGGGATGGGCGAGGAAGCCGAAGATGCCGAGGCGGTAGTTGAAGCTGACGACGACGACACCTTTCACTGCTAGCGCGTTGCCATCGGTTGCAGGATTGGCCGAGGAGCCGAACTGAAAGCCGCCGCCGTGAATCCACACCATCACGGGCCGCTTCTCATCCGCGCGCTTCGCCGCGGTCCAGACGTTGAGATAGAGGCAATCCTCGTCGCGCGGTCCCGGCCGCTGGTCGTTTTCGAGCGCCGATAGACAGCCCGCGCCGAACACGCGCGCATCGCGCACGCCATCCCAGGGCGCCGGCGGTTGCGGTGCGCACCAACGCAGAGGTCCGACCGGCGGTGCTGCGTAGGGAATGCCTTTGAACGCGATCACGCCGCTTGCATCGCGCGGGCCGCCACGCACGAAGCCTGCTTGCGTGCGGACCACTCGTTGCAGCCCGGCTGCTGTCACACTTGTGGAACCATGCATGGTCACATCTCCAGGGCATTCGCACACAAAGCTTGGCCTTCATGGTTCGAGACGCCCGCCTGAGAGCGGGCTCCTCACCATGAGGATTTGCGATTGTGCCGCGAAACAAGACCTCATCCTGAGGAGCCCGCCGACGCGGGCGTCTCGAAGGATGGCCACAGCGAAACCGCTGCCACGCCGAGATCCTATCGACTTTCTTGTTCGCTCGATTTAGATATTCTGCCAATCGATTGCTAAAAACCGGCAAGCATGCGGCAGCCGCTCCGTTTTCCATGGCCTGATCTCGACGTGGATGATGTCTCCGCGCCCGTTATCGCGGTGCGCGTCGACGTGATCGGGACCAAGGGCGAGGTGCCCGATCACAGGCACCGGAAGGGGCAACTTGTCTTTGCGCTGGGAGGCGCCGTGACATGCCGCATTCCCACCGGTCTGTGGATGGTGCCGCCGCATTGCGCAGTGTGGGTGCCCGGGGGCATGCTGCACAGCAACCTCGCGACAGAAAATGCCCGGCTGTTCTTCGTCTATATCGAGCCTGACCGCGTGGACCTGCCGGATCGTTGCTGCACGCTCTCGATCTCCCCGCTGCTGCGTGAAGTGATCGTCGAATTGTCCGATCAGATTGCGGATGACGAGGCGAGGGTGGACCTTCTGGCGCGCGTCCTTCTGCGCGAGCTTCCCCGCATGCCCGTTCAGCAGCTTCATCTGCCGCTCTCGCCCGAGCCGCGGTTGAAGAAGATTGCCGCAGCGCTGGCGAAAAACCCTTCCGATCGCAGGACGCTGGCCGAATGGGCCGATCGCGTCGCGCTGAGCGAGAGCAGCCTCGCGCGTCTCGTCGTCCGGGAGACGGGCTTGAGCTTCGGGCGCTGGCGCCAGCAATTGCATCTGATCGTCGCCTTGCGGGAGCTGACGTCCGGCGCGAGCGTCCAGCAGGTGTCCGCCGATCTCGGCTACGACTCCGTCGCGGCCTTCATCACCATGTTCAAGAAGGCGCTCGGCAAACCGCCGGGGAAATATCTGAGCGGCATTTTCCCTGAATATAAGAGTTGACTTATATTAGCTTCAACCGATATTCATCCTGGCACGAAACGACGAGGAGGAGCGCCATGGAGATCGACGTCGTCAGGGTATTGGGGCTGGTTACGCGTTCGGTGAGGAATTTCGAGAAGGACGGGAAAGCGGCCAGTGCGGTGATACTGACGCGGCTTTACGAAACCAGCGTCGACGATCTCTGGGACGCAGTGACCAGCGAACAACGCATTCCGCGCTGGTTCTTGCCGGTCGAGGGAGATCTCCGGCTCGGCGGAAAGTACCAGCTCAAGGGGAATGCCGGCGGGACCATCACGGAGTGTACGCCGCCGACCCATTTTGCGGCGACGTGGGAATTCGGCGGCGCGATGAGCTGGATCGACGTCAAGCTGACGGCAGAACGAAGCCAGGCGCGGCTGACGCTTGAGCACACCGCGATGATCGAGGATCATTGGAATCAGTTCGGTCCAGGGGCAGTCGGGATCGGCTGGGATCTCGCCATTGCGGGGCTGGAGCGATATGTTGCGACCGGGGCATCGGTCGACCATGAGACGGCCGAGGCATGGATGGGCTCTCCCGCGGGCAAGGAATTCATGACGAGCAGCGGCGAGTCTTGGCGCGCAGCGCATGTCGCAAGCGGCGTGGATCCTGCCTCCGCGAAGCAGCGCTCGGACCGCACCATCGCCTTCTATCGCGGCGAGACGCCGCCCGACGCGGCGCATCCGGGCACAGGAAGCTGATGCAAATCTTCGAGGTCCTCGCCGACCCCGTCCGCCGTCGCATCCTCGAGCTGCTTGCGCCCGGCGAGATCGCCTCCGGCAAGGTCGTCGAAGTGATCGGAGCGGAGTTCGGGATCACGCAGGCCGCCGTGTCGCAGCACCTCAAGGTGCTGCGCGAGAGCGGCTTCGCGACGGTTCGCGCGGAGGCGCAACGGCGGCTCTATTCGGTCGATGCTGCGGGGCTTCGCGCGGTCGACGCGTGGATCGGTCAGTTCCGCAATTTCTGGGAGCCGAAGCTGGATGCGCTGGCGACGGAAATCGCGCGCGGCAAACGCGAGCGTCGTAACGCGCCCATGACCAATCGGAGCGGCAAGCGGGCGTGAAGGCATCGCGGCAAAGGCAAAGTCGCTATCGCGCCGCTTCAGTGAGGCACGAAAGCCGCTGCCAAAACGGCGAGCATGCCAAAGCTGGCGATATTCCAGAACAGCGAGCGGACGAGAGGTATGCCGGATAGGTAAAGCGCGGTGTAGGCGATGCGTCCGCCAAGATAGGCGATCGATCCCCAATAAGTCAGCTCATTGTGAACGCCTGCGGCGTGAGAGATGAGGATCGCTGCGGCAAAGAACGGAAACGTCTCCATGTAGTTGCGGAAATTTCGGTTGAGGCGGCCGGGGATGGGCTTGAGCGGCGGCATCTCGGTGTCGCGCGGGCTCGCAGCCCATCTGAGGCCGTACTGCAGGTTCGCGGCTTGCGCGGCGGCGACAAGCTGTACGAAGCCCCAGACGATTGCGGCGGTCAGCATCGATAGCTCGAAGCTCATCGCCATTGGCTGTCCCTCAATCTGCAAGAATCAGCGCGATCCCGGGTGCCATTCCGGGAGTTTGGGAATCTCGGGATCGAGGTGATCCCAGGCATATCCGCGCGAGCAGAACAGCACGACGGACGGTTTGAACGTGCTGGCATCGTCCAGCGTGCCGACATAGATGCCGATGAACTCCGGCTTCTCGTCCGGCTTGTTGTAGATCGGCGAGCCGCAGTTCGGACAGAACCCTTTGCGCTTGATTGCGCCGCTGTCGGCGGTGCGCTCGATTTCGCGCACCTCGCCTGTCACCGAGACTGCGCTACGCGCGAACACGAAGATGGAGCTGTGGCCGCTGCCGGTATCGCGCTGACAGTCGCTGCACTGACATTGGAAGCCGCGGATCGGCGCGGACGCAATGGTGTAACAAACCGCGCCGCAGGCGCAACGACCTGAATATGTCATTCGTCTCCCTCCCGACGGGGCCGACCGTTCCAATCATATCAGGCTGGTTTGATTTCGCCACATCGAGCAGCCGGCGCTCACTCGCGCGACATCTTCTCGAACTTCTTCACCAGCCGCTCCCTTTTCAGCCGCGACAGCCGCTGGATCCAGAATAGGCCGTCGAGCTGGTCGATCTCGTGCTGGTGGCAAACGGCGCGCAAAGCCTCCGATTCCTCACTCTGCATATTGCCGTCGAGATCCTGATAATTGATCCGCACGCGGGCGTGGCGCTGCACCTCATCGTTGACGCCGGGCATCGAGACGCTGCCTTCCTTGTGCAGGATCATCTCCGGCGAGGCCCATTCGATCTCGGGATTGACATAGGTCTGCGGCCCCTCTTTGGCGTCGAGCTCGAGCACGACGACGCGCAAGGGCACGCCGACATGCGGCGCGGTGATGCCGATGCCGGGTGCGGCGCGCATCGTATCGAGCAGATCGGCTACGAGCTCGCGCAAGCCGTCGTCGAACGCGGTGACGGGGCGCGCGGGGGTCGCGAGCCGGCGGTCGGGATAGCGGACGATCGGGCGAATGGTCATGCAGGCTCCTAGCACTCACGGATGGTTGAAGCATCCCGTTCTTGACGCCCTACCAACTGGAAGGTAGCTAGGGCCATGACCAACGTTTCCTCAACAGCCGACGACATCCTGGCCTGCGCGCGCAGCTTGATCATCGCGGGCGGCTATAATGGTTTCAGCTACGCCGACGTGGCCGATGTTGTCGGCATCCGCAAGCCAAGCATCCACCACCATTTCGCCAGCAAGGTCGATCTGGTCCGCACCCTCGTGTCGCGCTACCGCGCCGAAGCGGAGGCGGGACTGTCCGCGCTCGAGCGCAATGTCCCTGATCCGCGCGGCCAGCTCGAAAACTATGTCGCGTACTGGAAGGTGTGCATCAATGATGCGACGGCGCCGTTCTGCGTCTGCGCGCTGCTGGCCAGCGAGCTTCCGATCCTGCCGGAGGAGGTTGCGCTTGAAGTCCGTGCGCACTTCCGCTCCTTGGCTTCCTGGCTGACCGCCGTCATGGAGCGCGGCAAGCGGAAAGGGCAATTCAAACTCTCCGGCACAGCTCGCGTCGAGGCCGAAGGGTTCATGGCGACCATTCATGGCGCGATGCTGTCGGCGCGTGCCTATGGGGATCCAAAAATGTTCGGTGTGATCACCACCCCGCTGCTGGACCGGCTGGCCAACAAGCATTGAGAGACTTCAGCGAGACGATGCGACAGCGCGCAAGCGGGCTGGAGCGAGGTCGGTTTCGCTGCGCGTAAGAAACTACCAACTAGTAGGTATAGAAGAGACTGCAATGGCAGAATATCAATTGGACCCGGTTCATACCGACCGCGAGCGATGGCTGAAGCAATACTACTTCGTGCGAGCGGCGTTCTCCGTCGCCTGGGTCGCTGCTGCGTTTGCCGCCGGGGCTTCTTCTCCAGTGATCGCCGGCGCCTTGCTCGTCCTCTATCCCGCATGGGACGCTGCAGCCAACTGCGCGGACGCGCTTCGCAGCGGCGGCTTCAATCAGAATCGCACCCAGGTTTTCAACGCTCTGGCGAGCGTTGCGACAACCATCGCAGTCGTTGTCGCTCTGCAAACAAGCATGAACCGGGTTCTCGGAATCTTCGGGGCATGGGCGATTGTGTCCGGACTGCTGCAGCTGGGGACGGCCATCCGCCGCTGGCGGAGTTTTGGCGCGCAGTGGGCCATGGTGCTCAGCGGTGGCCAATCGGCGCTTGCAGGCGGCTTCTTCATCTTTCAGGCGACGACGCCTGCGGTTCCCTCGATCGCGAATGTCGCGGGCTATGCCGCCGTCGGTGCGCTCTACTTCCTGGTCTCTGCGGTCTGGCTCACGGTCGGCGAGTGGCGGCGCGGCGTGGCTGCTTGAAGCCTGTTCGCGAGGGGACGAGATCGATACCGGCGGGATGATGCCATGATGCAGGTGTTTTGCCCGACGAGTCAAACGGCGGTTCCTCGCACGGCAAAGGGCTGCGCTGTAAGTCCTTGATCCCAAAGCGCCCGGCTACTGTGCATGGGGTTGTTTTCGCCGTTTTTGTTTGGCAGGTCACAAAAGCCTGCCGCAAAAACTTGCGTCGGCCTGTCGGTCCACCATGTTCCCATTCGTCTTCCACCCAGACAGACCTGACGGGAGACCAAAAATGAACTCTTCCTCCTATCGCTGGGTGATCGTCGCCGCGGGCGGCTTGCTCGGCTGCGTCGCCATCGGCGGCATGTTTTCGCTGCCGGTGTTCCTGCAGCCGATCGCGAAGGACACCGGCTGGTCGGTGACCGGCATCTCCAGCGCGATGACGATCGGCTTTCTGGCGATGGCCTTCACCAGCATGGCCTGGGGCACGTTGACGGACCGGTTCGGGCCGCGGCCGGTGGTGCTGACGGGATCGACGGTGCTGACCGTGAGCCTGTTCGCGGCGAGCCACGCCACCTCGCTGCTGGCGTTTCAGTTCGTCTTCGGCCTTCTGGTCGGGGCGTCCTGTGCGGCGATCTTCGCGCCGATGATGGCGACCGTGACCGGCTGGTTCGACACCCATCGCAGCCTCGCGGTCTCGCTGGTGTCGGCCGGCATGGGCATGGCGCCGATGACGATGGCGCCGCTCGCGGCCTGGCTCGTCTCCAACCATGACTGGCGCACCGCGATGCAGATCGTAGCGCTGGTGGTTGGCGCCATCATGATCCCGGTCTCGTTCCTGGTGCGCCGCCCGCCGGCGCTCGCGCACGCCGTGGCCGCGCCTGCGGGCGAGGGCGCCGGGCAAGGCGAGATGTCGATGGGGGAGGCGCTGCGCTCGCCGCAATTCCTGATCCTGCTCGCCACTAACTTCTTCTGCTGCGCCACCCATTCCGGCCCGATCATTCACACCGTCTCCTATGCCGTGAGCTGCGGCATCCCGCTCGTTGCGGCGGTGACGATCTACAGTATCGAGGGTTTTGCTGGCCTCGGCGGGCGCATCGCCTTCGGCCTGATGGGTGACCGCTTCGGCGCCAAGCGCGTGCTCGTCTCGGGCCTGCTGTTGCAGGCGTTCGGTGCGCTGGGTTATGTCTTCGCGCACCAGCTCACGACATTCTACGCCGTCGGGGCCGTCTTCGGCTTCATCTATGCCGGCACCATGCCGCTCTACGCGGTGCTGATCCGCGAGAACTTCCCGCTCAAGATGATGGGCACGGTGATCGGCGGCACCGCGATGGCCGGCAGTCTCGGCATGGCCACGGGCCCGCTCGCCGGCGGCCTGATCTACGATGCGTTCTCGAGCTACGCCTGGCTCTATATCGCCTCCTGGGCGATGGGCCTCGGCGCCTTCCTGATGGCGATGAATTTCAAGCCGTTCCCGAAGCCGCGAGCGGAGTTGGCGCCGGCGGCTGCGTAAGCAGCTTCATCGAGGCGCAGCGCTAGAGCTGCGCCTCGATCGCGGGCTTGTCGACGATGGACCACACGTGCCGTATTTTTCCGTCGCGAAATTGATAGAACACGTTTTCGCAGAAGGACACGCGCCTGCCGTTCACATCCAGCCCCAGAAACGTTCCAGCCGGCGTGCAATCGAACGTCAGCCGGGAGGCGATTTGGGGCGGATCGCAGACCAGCAGCTCGATGTTGAAATGCAGATCGGGAATTGAGCGAAAATCCTGCTCCAGCATGGCACGATAGCCGGACAATCCGAACGGTCGCGCATTGTGGACGACGTCACCGTGAACGAACTGTTCGAGGGCGGGCCAATCCTGCCGGTTCAGGCAGGCGATGTAATTGCGGTAGATGTCGGCGAGGTCGGACCTGGTCATGGCGTTGCTCCTGCGGCTCCGGCCATAACGCGGCAACAGGGCGATCGGCGCCCGCGCTCACAGACGTTTTTCGAAGAACAGGTCCGGGTAGGGATCGTCATTGAAGCGGGGGATCTCGCTCCAGCCGCTTCTTCGGTAGAGCTGGCCGGCCTCCGCCAGCGCGCTGTTGGTGTCGAGCCGCAGCAGCTTGATGCCGAGCCCGCGCGCGACATCCTCGCTCGCGTCCATCAGGCGCCGGCCGAGCCGCAATCCGCGCGCCGCCGGTGCGACCCACAGACGCTTGATCTCGGCATAGCCGTGATCCGTGCCTTTCAGCCCGACGCAGCCGACCGGCAGCGTGTCCGACATCGCGACGATGAACGTGCCGCGCGGGCGGCGCATATCCTTGGCGTCAGGATCGCGCGACAGCGAGACGTCAAAGCCCTGCTTGAAGCGGCGGCCGAGCTCGCCATAATATTCGCCGAGGCAATAACGGGCCTGTTCGTTCCGCGGATCCATCTCGTCCAGCGTGACGCGCTCGCGCGTCAATGCGGAAGCAATCAAATCCATCGCCGCCAGCAGCGCCTCGCGTTGTGAATGCTGGGCAAGGAAGCCCTCGGCCTGCGTGTTCGACAGCGCTTCATAGGCCGCGAACTCGCGCCGGCCCGCACGAGTCAACGATACCACGCGGCGGCGCGCATCTTCCTCATGCGCAATGGTCTCGACCAGCCCCTCGTCCTCGAGGCTGCGGAGCAGGCGGCTCATCAGGCCGGAATCGAGGCCGAGATAGTCGCGGATCTCGGCCACGTCCGAACGTCCATGCCCGATCGCGTTGAGCACGCGCGCCGCCCCCAACGGCCGCCCGCGCCCCAGGAATGACGTGTCGAGCGCACCGACAGCGGACGTGACGGCACGGTTGAAGCGGCGGACGCGGGAAACAGGGTCGAGCATGATATATCTGACTTTAGTCAGGCATATCATCGATGTCAATCAGCGCAGGCTTTCGCTTCGGCACCGGCTGCACTTCACTCGAGGCCCAGCGCCTTGCGGGACTTCCGCGTGAGTTTCGCCGCGACCAGCGCGTGCGCCTGCGCCAGATAGCTCGTGAGCTCGGCGTCTGATAGCGCGTTGTTGCCGACGAGCTGCACCCACTTGGCGCGCGCCAGATAGGGCGCCGGCCGCGCAAGGCCGTGCTCGATCAGCATGGCATAGGCCATGTTCGAGACCTTGAACATGTAGCCGCCGGAGCGCGCGGCAAAGCCGCCGCCGAGTGCGAACATCTTGCCGCCGACCTTGAACACGGAGGTGCCCTCCCACTGCACCACCTTGGTGACGGCGGGCAGGCGCAGGCAGCGGGTTTCGAAGGTATTAGGAGTCATCGCCCGAGCGATAGCACAGCGCACGCGGCAAGGACACGAGAGGGACGAGCGTTGTCGCCACAGGGATGATGCAGTTGCGCGCCTCTTTGTGAGTTGTGCCCCCGCTGCGGACCGTTACCATGCGCCGGCGGCCGTGGAACACGGGAGCCGACATTGTGACCGGGAGGCGACATGAGTGGGCGGGAACGCAAAGCAAAAGGATCCGACCTGTTCGTCGCGGCGCTTGAGAACGAAGGTGTCGACCGCATCTTCGGCGTGCCCGGCGAGGAGAACCTCGATCTGGTGGAATCGCTCCGCACCTCCAAAATCGAACTGATCCTGACTCGCCACGAGCAGGCCGCCGCCTTCATGGCCGCGACGCACGGGCGGTTGACCGGCAGGCCCGGAGTTTGTCTTTCCACGCTCGGCCCGGGCGCGCTCAATCTGTCGACGGGCGCGGCATATGCGCATCTTGGCGCGATGCCGATGATCTTGATCACCGGCCAGAAGCCGATCATGAGCAGCCGGCAGGCGCGTTTCCAGATCGTCGATGTGGTCGCCACCATGAAGCCGTTGACGAAACTGTCGCGGCAGATCATCAGCGCCTCCAGCATCCCCACCGTGGTCCGCGACGCGTTTCGCGTGGCGATGGAGGAGCGGCCAGGGCCCGTGCATCTCGAACTGCCCGAAGATATCGCAGGCGATGAAGTGCCTGAGGTCCCGGTGATCCCGGTTCATCCGATCGAGATCCCGGTCGCCCATCGCGCCGCGCTCGACCGCGCCGCCGAGATGATTTTGGCCGCGAAGCATCCGCTGGTGATGATGGGCGCTGCGACCAGCCGGCCGCGCGCGACACACGGCATCGCCAGTTTCGTGCGGCGGACCGGCATTCCCTTTTTCACCACGCAGATGGGCAAGGGCACGGTGCCCGGCGGCACCAATCTCTACATGGGCACCGCCGCGCTGTCCGAGCGCGACTACGTTCATGACGCGATCGACTCCGCCGATCTGATCGTCGCGATCGGTCACGACCCGATCGAGAAGCCGCCCTTTATCATGGGACCATCGGGCCCCAAGGTGATTCACGTCAGCTACACACCGGCCAGCGTCGAGCTGGTCTATTTTCCCGATGCGGAAGTCGTCGGCGACGTCGGCCCCAGCCTGGAGCTGCTCGCCGACCGGCTCGAAGGTAAGCTGCCGCAAGCCGCCGCGCTGCTGCCACTGCGCGAAAAGATCCTTACGCAGATCGCCGACCGCGCCACAGAAGCGCGCTGGCCGCCGATGCCGCAACGCATCGTGCACGACATTCGGCAGGTCATTCCGGAGAACGGCATCGTCGCGCTCGACAACGGCATGTACAAGATCTGGTTCGCGCGCAACTACCGCACCCGCGTCGCCAACACGCTGCTGCTCGACAATGCGCTGGCGACGATGGGCGCCGGGCTGCCGTCGGCGATGATGGCCGCGATGCTCTATCCGGAGCGCCGCGTGCTCGCGGTCGCCGGCGACGGCGGCTTCATGATGAATAGCCAGGAGATGGAGACCGCCGTCCGCCTCAAGCTCAATCTCGTCGTGCTGGTGCTCGAGGACAACGCCTACGGCATGATCCGCTGGAAGCAGGCCGTCGATCACTTCGCCGATTTCGGCATGACCTTTGGCAATCCCGATTTCGTCCTGTACGCGAGGGCTTATGGAGCGAAAGGACATCGCATCGAGAGCATCGACAGCTTTGGCCCGACCTTGGATGCCGCCTTCAAGGAGGGCGGCGTGCATCTGGTCGTGATCCCGATCGACTATTCGGAGAATGTGCGGGTGCTCGTTGAGGAGCTGCGGGCGCGGGAGAAGTCGAAGGCGTGAGTTTGTGCGATGCTGCTGCCCCCGCGTCATTGCGAGCGAAGCGAAGCAATCCAGGTTGTCTCCGCGGGGGCGGCCTGGATTGCTCGGTCGCTTTGCTCCTCGCAATGACGGAGTATGCGGGCCGGCCTGAATACGATAACAAGTCGCGTCCATATCATCCAATCAACCACAGGAATAAGAACATGGCTCGCGTTCGCTGTATCACCGAGATGGGCATGGGCGTCGACGTCCACGGCAGGGACGCCACCAAGGCGGCGAAGCGTGCCGTGTCTGACGCCATCAGGCATTCGAGCCTCGGCTTCTTCCGGATGATCGACAAGACTGCGAACGACATGTTCGTGGACGTCACGATTGCGGTGCCGAATCCCGAAGCCGTCGACAAGGACGCGGTCGCGAAGGAGCTGCCTTACGGCACTGTCACCGTCAACGCGGTGAAGGGCGGGCTAGAGATTCCCTCGGCCCCGGAACAGGGCAACGACCCCATCCTCATCGCCAATGCCGCCGTCATCGTCAGCTTCGAGAAGGAGTGAGACGGTGTCCGACGGTGACGTGACGCTGCTGGATCGCCCGATCTGGAGCGCGCTGACGACCAGCCACCGCGCTGTACCAGCGCCAGGGGATGCGGATTCGGCGCCGCCTGCACGTCACTGCGTTCATGAAGCAGGAATGAGCCGCGCCGTCCGGTCAGGCTTCATATCCGGCGAATTCACGCTATATCGATCCCAACCATCATTGGGGGAAGCACATGGACGCCAGAACACCTGATTTTTCCGCCACGCGGACGGCTATGCAGCGTTACGTCGATCAGGAGATCATTCCGGGTGCATCCTGGGCGGTGCTGCGAGGCCGCGAGGTCGTCGATCAGCAGTGTGTCGGTTTCGCCGATCGCGAGGCCAGCACCGCGCTGCGGCCCGATCACATTTTTCGCGCGTTCTCCAATACCAAGGTCTTCGTCACCTGCGCGATCATGCTGCTGGTCGAGGAAGGCCGCATCGGGTTCGATGACGTTGTCGAGAAATTCCTGCCGCAACTCGGCAATCGCAAGGTTCTGAAGCCGGGCGCTTTGAGCCTTGCCGACGTCGAACCGGCGAAGAGCCCGATCACGATCCGGCAGCTTCTGACTCACACCTCCGGCCTCAGCTACGGCGTCTTCGATCCCGGTACGGTGCTGTTCAAAGCTTATAACGAGGCGCGCGTTCTCAATCCGTTGACGCCGCTGACCGGCATGATCGACCAGCTCGCCGATCTGCCGCTGTCCTTTCATCCCGGCACGTCCTGGGAATATTCGGTTGCGACCGACGTGCTTGGGCGTGTCGTGGAGGTGGTCTCCGGCAAGCCGCTCGACGCCGTCCTCAAGGCGCGCATCTTCGAGCCGCTCAGCATGACCGACACCGGCTTCCACGTGCCGGACGCGCAGCAGGGCAGGCTGGTGGCCCTCTACAACGGCGCGGATGTCCTCGACCCCATGAAGCCCGGCCTCACCCGGGCCGATGACCTGCCTTATCCGCAGGCCTATCGGCGGCAATTCCCGCGGCTGTCAGGTGGCGGCGGACTGGTCTCGACCTTGCCCGACATGCTTGCTTTGATACGGGCGCTGCTCCCCGGCTCGGATGCTCTGCTGAAGCCGGAGACGCTGCGGTTGATGATGACGAACCAGTTGCCCGCCGGCGAGAACATCCGCTTCGCCAATCTCGGCCCGATCCCCGGCAAGGGCTTTGGCCTCGGCGGCGCCGTCACCTTCGCGCCGACGCCGTTCGATCCCCCGAATTCGACCGGCGAATTCCAGTGGGGCGGCCTTGCCGGCACCCATTGGTGGATCTGCCCGCAGGCCAATACCGCCGGCGTGCTGATGACGCAGCGCTACATGGGCTTCTGGAATCCGTTCTTCTTCGAATTCAAGCGTCTGGCCTATCAGGCCGTCGGAGGCTGATCGCGAAAAAAATCTGCACGTTGCCGCGAATCCTTTTTGGTCGTCGCGCCCTCTCTTGACGGTCGAGGCATTTTGCCTCGGCTCATCTCGGAGGATGTGATGGGTTTTTACAGGAAGAATATCGGCGGCCTGCATCAGGCCGTGCGGATCGCCTTGGGCGTCGCGGTGGCCGTCGCGGCATTCGTGTATCTCACCGGCGCCGCGCTGTGGCTGGTTGCGCTCGGCGGTGCCGGTTTCGCGCTGACCGGCCTCGTCGGTTATTGTCCGATGTGCGCGATGGCCGGTATCGGCAGGGGAGGCGTGTCATGAGCGCCACTGTGATCTCGCCGGACCTGTTCGAGGCCGCGCGCCTCGGCGATCCCCAGGCGATCGCGTCGCTGCTCGAGACGGCGCAACCGAACATCCGCCGCTACGCCCGCGCCACCTGTCGCAGCTCGGTGGATGCCGAGGATGCGACGCAGGAGGCGCTGTGGATCCTGTTTCGCCATGTCGGCACGATCCGCTCCTGGCTGGCGTTTTCGGCCTGGCTGTTCAGTGTGGTCCGCCGCGAATGCCTGCGGCTCGCCCGCAAGGCGGGCCTTGCGCCGGCGATCGACGACGCGGAGGCGGAGGCGCTGCTGCTGTCGCGTCCTGAGGCCGATTTGCGGCTCGACGTCGCGGCGGCCTTCGAGGCGCTGCCGCCGCACTACCGCGACGTCGCGCTGATGCGCGACGTCAAGTAAATGACCATCGACGAAATCGCCGTCGCACTCGGTGCGACCCGGCAGACCGTGAAGGCACGCCTGCATCGCGCCCGCGCTCTGATGCGCGAATATCTGACGAGATGAGCCATGAGCGATTATCAAAGCCCTGACGATCTGAAATCCATCGCGGCCTTCGTGGCGCTCGCGCCGGTCGAGGCCAGCGCGTTCCTTGCGTTCAACCACGCGGTCGAGCGCGAGGATGGATTGATTCCGCCAAAATATCGGGAGCTGATCTCGCTCGCGGTCGCGCTCACCACGCAATGCGCCTATTGCCTCGATGTGCACACGGCGCAAGCGGTGAAGGCCGGTGTAACGCGCGAAGAAATCGCGGAAGCCGCGCTGATTGCGGCGGCGGTTCGCGCCGGCAGCACGCTCGGCCATGCGTTGTTGGCTCAGCGCCTGTTCGAGCGACATCGGGGCGAGGAACCCGGATAAAGGAGCGGGCGGACGCCCGTCAGGGATCAGGAAGTTGCCAAACTATCTCGGCCTTGACGGATTTCGCTTCGGCTGGGTTGCCGCCTGGATCGACCAGCGCGGCGATCACGGTTTCGACTATTCGCCGGGTCTCGCGCGGCTGCTCGCGCTGCCGCATGCACGCGCGATGATCGACATGCCGATCGGATTGAAATGGAGCGGATACCGCATCTGCGATTTGCGCGCACGCGAGCGGGTCGGTCCCGCCGTGTTTCTCGGCGCGCGCCGTGACCTCTGGCGATTTGCCGATATGGCTGCAGCTAACCGGCACTACTGGGAGCGCGAGGGCAAGGGCAGGGGCGTGTCGGCGCAGCTCTGGAACATCAGGGACAAGATCAGGGACGTCGACGAGATCATGACGCCGGAGCGGCAGGCGACCATCGGCGAAGCGCATCCGGAATTGATCTTCTGGAATCTGGCTGGGCGGGCCCGGCTCGCAAAGAAGGCCTCGGCAGAGGGCCGCGAGCAGCGCATCGCACTCCTGGAGCAGCGCGGCTTCGCGCGTTTGCCGAAATGGCTGACTCAACGACACGGCACCGGCATCGGCCGTAACGATCTCATCGACGCCTGTGCCTGCGCCATCGCGGCACGCGACAGCACGCAGAGGTTCGGCGGAGAGGAGACCGACCCGAGGGGCTTGCGGATGGAGATCAATTATTGAGGCTGTCGGCGTGCGAGGGGCCGGGAAAAAGCTGCAATTTATTTGAAGCTTGCAGGAACAGACGACGGCTGGCCTGCGTTCCTCGTGCGAACCGAACACGGAGAAGCTCGTCCGATGAGGGATGGCAGTCAATTCGCGACCGCGATGCTTGCGCTCGTCTTCACCGGAGCACTGCTGGTCACCGGCCAACTTTTCATCGAGCAACGCGCGCAGCGCGATGTGATGCACGCCACCAACCATTTGCTGCGGCCGCTGTGACCTGTGCGGGAAAATGATCTGACCACTCGACCTTGCGTCGTTCGTCCGCTTGCCTAGACTAGGCGGCATCTCATGAACGAAGCCGGGGTCCTGATGTCCGATCTGTCCGCCTTTCCCATCACCAAGCGCTGGCCGGCCAAGCACCCGGAGCTGCTCCAGCTCTATTCGCTGCCGACGCCGAACGGCGTCAAGGTCTCGATCATGCTGGAAGAGATCGGGCTTCCCTACGAAGTCCATCTCGTCGATTTCGGCAAGGACGACCAGAAGACGCCGGAATTCCTCTCGCTCAATCCGAATGGCAAGATCCCGGCGATCCTCGATCCCGACGGTCCCGGCGGGAGGCCGCTGCCGCTGTTCGAATCCGGGGCGATCCTGCAATACCTCGCGGAGAAGACCGGCAAGCTGCTGCCGCAGGATCCCGCGCGCCGCTACCAGACCCTCCAGTGGTTGCATTTCCAGATGGGTGGTATCGGGCCGATGTTCGGCCAGGTCGGCTTTTTCAACAAATTCGCCGGCAAGGACTTTGAGGACAAGCGGCCGCTCGAGCGCTACGTGGGCGAGGCCAAGCGGCTGCTCGGGGTGATGGAGATGCATCTTGCCGGCCGGCAATGGTTCATGGACGACGACTACACCATCGCCGACATCTCCATGCTCGGCTGGGTGCGCAACCTCATCGGCTTCTACGGCGCCGGCGATCTCGTCGAGTTCAGCCAGTTCAAATCCGTCGCCGCCTGGCTCGAACGCGGGCTGGCGCGTCCGGCGGTCGAGCGCGGGCTGAACATTCCGAAGCGGCCGTAAGATCAGGTTAGCGCCTTGTGGGTCATGTAGAGCGCCATCAGCAGGATGAGGGCGATCATGACCCGGCGCAGTACCGATTTGCTGACGCCATTGGCAGCGCGTGCACCGAGATCGGTGCCGACCCAGAGGCCGGCCAGGATGCCGATGATGGCCGGCCAGCCGACCATGAGCCCCTTGTTCCAATAGATCCACGCGGCCGGAATATTGGTCGGGATGACCGAGAAGACGAGGCTGACGAGCTGCGCCTGATGCTGCGGCACCCGCAGGCCTGCCGCCAGCCCGACGGTAATCGCCAGCCCGCCGCCGATGCCCATGAAGCCGGAGGAAAATCCGGCAAGCATGCCGATGAGGAGCAGCGGCAGCCACGGCAGCTCGTCTCGGTCGCCGGTCTCATTGCTTTTGTCCTCGCGGTCGCGGCGCAGGATCAGGAGAGCGATCAGTGCGACGAGATAGACGACGTAGGTCCATTGCAACACCGCGTCGGAGACTGCGGCCGCAGCGTAGCCGCCGCCGGCGCCGCCGAACAGAAAGCCGATGCCGATCCAGACGATCCACAGCAACGGGCTGCGATTGCCGTTCTGCCAATAGCGGCGAACACCCGCGAGTCCTGTCGGTGGAACCTGCGTGATCAGCGATGTGCCCTGGGCGACGTGTTGCTCGGCGCCGAGCAGCAGCACGCTGAAAATCACGAGACCGCCTCCTGGGCTCGTGCCCATGAAGCCCGATGTCAGCCCGCCGATGAGACCGACCCCAATGCCTGCGAGCAGGTCGTGGACCCACGACATCGCTCAGTTCCTGGTCCGTCGCTTGACGTCGGCCTTCGTGGTGCGAAAACCATCGATCACGCCGGTCACGGCCGCCATGCAGGCCTCGATGTCAAAATCCTGGCCCCAGCATTTTTGCAGCAGAAATCCCTGGAAGATCGCAATCAGCACGCGCGCGATCGCTTCAGGACCGAGATCGCGCTTGATGAGGCCGTCATGCTGGCCGCGCTCGACCAGTGCGACGATCAGGGCGCGCGGCATGTCGATGCCTTCCACGACGCTGGTGCGGACGCGTCGGTTGCGCAGGGCCTCGGCCCAGCCATGGATACCGACACGGCGGCGCGCTTCGCCGGCGGGGTCGGTGAGCCATTGCGCGTAGACGCCGACCAGTGCGTGAAGTCTTTCGATCGGATCGCCCGATCCTTGCGCGACCGAGTTGAGCACGGCCTCGCGCCGATGCCGGTCGTCGGCGAGTGCCTCGATCAGATCGTCCTTGCTCTGGAAGTAGAGATAGACGGCACCGTGGCTCAGCCCCGACCGTTTGACGATGTCGGCCATCCCGGTCTGGTGAAAACCGTCCTCGGCGAAGCAGGCAAGAGCGGCTTCGAGGATCTGCTGCCGCCGGCTTTCGCGTTGCTTGTCGCTGATCTTGGGCATCCGGCTATCCATAAATAACTGACAGGTCGATCGTTTTATTCGTTCCTCGGGGGAGGTAGTAGATAAGGGCGGCTTAGATAAAAAACGATCAGTCAGTCATTTATATTATCAAAAAGGGATCCCGGTCAATCCCGACGCCCCGGGTCGGGAAACAGGAGGGCTGAACCGTTAAAGGGGACGCCGCCGGCGGCCTGGGACCGCCCCTCGATCGTGCGGTGCTAGAACAGCCGTCCGCCGTTCGGCACGGGCTTGCTCGGCTGCACCAGCACGACCTTGCCGTCGGTATCGGGGAAACCGAGGGTGAGCACCTCCGAGACAACCGGGCCGATCTGGCGCGGCGGGAAATTCACGACCGCGGCCACCTGTTGGCCCACCAGCGTTTCAAGCGGATGATTTTCGGTGATCTGCGCCGAGCTCTTGCGCACACCGATCGCGGGACCGAAGTCGATCCACAGCCGCCAGGCCGGCTTGCGCGCCTCCGGGAACGGCTTCGCATCGACGATGGTGCCGACGCGGATATCGACCGCGAGGAAGGTGTCGAAGTCGATGGTCGGCGACGCAGTCGCGGCTGGATCGTGAGTGACGTGCATGGAGTGTCCGTTCGAAGAGCTGGCGTCATTCGCAATATTGTCGCGCGAACCGGAGTTGCGTACAACGCCTTGGGATCACGATACGACGGATGCGCGAGGAACGTTTTGCCCAACATCATCTACGGCATCAAGAACTGCGACACCATGAAGAAGGCGCGCGCCTGGCTCGACAGCCATGGCGTCGCCTACGCGTTTCACGACTACAAGACGGCGGGCGTGGAGAAGGACAAGCTCAAGCAGTGGAGCGACAGGGTCGGTTGGGAGACGCTGCTCAACCGCGCCGGGACGACATTCAAGAAGCTGCCCGATGCCGACAAGGAAGGCCTCTCCGAGAAAAAGGCGCTGGCGTTGATGCTAGCGCAACCATCGATGATCAAGCGGCCGGTGCTCGAAGTTGGCGGCAAGCTGCTGGTCGGCTTCAAGCCGGACGTCTATGCCAAGGAAGTCAAGACCAAGGAAGCCGCCGCCAAATCGCGCTGAGCGCTAGTTCAGCTCGATGATCTCGCTGGGAAGGCCGGAGCCCTGCTGGTCCGCGAACTCGACCAGCTCGGCCCGCGCGATGCGGCCTGGGGTGCGGTGGAACAGGTCGCGGTCGATCACCGCGCGCAATCTCGGGCGCGGCAGCGCGTCATTTCCGCGCATCAGATTCTTGATCTCGAAGCCGCCGTCCTCGCAGAAGGTCTTGAGCGATGCGATGATGTGACAGACCTTGCCGTCGGTCTGGAACGGCAGCAGCAGGCGCTCATAGGCGACGATACGGCCGTAGATGTCATCGACGTCGGCAACGCTGTAGACTGGCACCCCGCGCGCCACGCATTCATGATAGACCGGCATTACCAGGGGCACGAGACGCGGCCCGATATAGTCGTCGAGCAGAACGCCCTTGCCGGTGTGTCCATAGGCGCGCGAGATGCGCGTACCTTCGCTCTGGATGGTCAGACGCGGTGTCGGCGTCGACATGTCCACCGTATAATAGATCAGATCGGAGAGCTCTTCCTCGAGCCGCGCAGGCTGGTACTCCCAAATCGCCGGGGCCGTCTGCTCGCGCGCATAGAGCCGCAGCCACGTGTTCAGGAGATCACGCTGCCTGATCGACTTGACCACGGAAGGAGCGGCGCTTGCAAAATCCAACACAATATTCCCGGCGAATAGAAATTCCGGACGCATGAAACCCGCGCATGATCCTCGCTGCGGGAAAATTTTCTATGAAGGCTGGCGCATGGAACGAAAGACCGTTAACGACGGCTTGATGACCGGCGCTTTGCGAACCGGGAAGCCGGGCAGGCGCGACATCAAAACACGTCCGACTAAGGGAGCATAAGTCTCCCGGCCGGAGGCCTGACCTGCTCAGCTTTCCGCCTTGCCTAACCCCCGTCACCTCCGGCATATTCCGCGCCCGGAGGCGGCGTTCCGGATGGGCTCCAGGGAGTGGCTCCAAGGCCTCCGGAAAGCCGAAGCAACAAGGATAGCCACGCGCGTTGTGCGGGCAGGGGGAAAACTGTTTGGCCGATGAGTTCATTCTCGAAACGGAAGGCTTGACCAAGGAGTTCGCGGGCTTCTTCGCCGTCCGCGACGTTGCGCTCAAGGTTCGCCGTGGGAGCATTCACGCGTTGATCGGCCCGAACGGTGCCGGCAAGACGACGTGTTTCAATCTTTTGACCAAGTTCCTCAAACCGTCTGCCGGAAAAATCCTGTACAAGGGGCAGGACATCACCGCGATGGCGCCCGCCGATGTGGCCCGCCTGGGGCTGGTTCGCTCGTTCCAGATCTCGGCCGTATTTCCCCATCTCACCGCGCTGGAAAACGTCCGCGTCGCGCTTCAGCGCCAGCACGGCAGCTCCTTCGATTTCTGGCGCTCAAAGTCCGTGCTCAACCAATTCAACGATCGCGCGCGCGAGCTGTTGAACGATGTCGGCCTCAGCGAGTTTTCCAATACGCCCGCGGTCGAGATGCCCTACGGGCGCAAGCGCGCACTGGAGATCGCAACCACGCTCGCACTCGACCCTGAGATGATGCTGCTGGACGAGCCGATGGCCGGCATGGGCCACGAGGACATCGATAAGATCGCGGCGCTGATCAAGCGCATTTCCGCGAAATACACCATCCTGATGGTCGAGCATAATCTGAGCGTCGTGGCCAATCTCTCCGACATCATCACCGTGTTGACGCGCGGGCAGGTGCTCGCGCAAGGCCATTACAGCGAGCTCACCAAGGACGAACGCGTCAAGGAAGCCTATCTGGGAGCCGGTCATGGCTGAGACTGCAACGGCGGAAGCTCCCGCAAAGGCCGCGAGCGGCGGCAACCTCCTCCAGGTCCGCAACCTGGAAGCCTGGTACGGCGAGTCCCACATCCTGCACGGGATCAACTTCGACGTGAACGCAGGCGAGGTCGTCACCCTGCTCGGGCGCAACGGCGCCGGCAAGACCACCACGCTGAAGTCGATCATGGGCATCATCGGCAAGCGCACCGGCTCGGTGAAGTTCAACAACCAGGACATCATCCGCACGACCTCGGACAAGATCGCGCGGATGGGAATCGCGTTCTGCCCGGAAGAGCGCGGAATTTTCTCCAGCCTCGATGTCCGGGAGAACCTGCTGTTGCCACCGGTGGTGCGTCCCGGCGGATTGCCGCTCGAGCAGATCTTCGATCTGTTTCCGAACCTGAAGGAACGGCTCAACAGCCAGGGAACCAAACTCTCCGGCGGCGAGCAGCAGATGCTCGCGATCGCGCGCATCCTGCGCACCGGTGCGAACTTCCTGATGCTGGACGAGCCGACCGAGGGTCTCGCGCCCGTCATCATCCAGCAGATCGGCCACACCATTGCGCGGCTCAAGAAAGAGGGTTTTACGATCCTCCTGGTCGAGCAGAACTTCCGGTTCGCGTCCACCGTCGCCGACCGCTATTACGTGGTCGAGCACGGCAAGATCATTGACGGATTTTCCAATGCGGAGCTTGCCGCCAACATGGACAAGCTCCACACCTATCTCGGCGTCTAGAACTGCCAACAAAAAGATTCATAGGGAAGTAGCATGATGACAAAGTCGATTGCGTCGTTTCTGCTCGGCACGGCGCTGGCCGTGACCGCCACCGGTGCAGCCTTCGCGCAGGACAAGACCGTCAAGATCGGCGCGCTGTCCGATCAGTCCGGGCTCTATGCCGACCTCGGCGGACCGGGCTCGACGCTCGCCGCGCAGATGGCCATTGAAGATTCCGGCCTGGCTGCGAAGGGCTGGAAGATCGACATCATCTCGGGTGATCACCAGAACAAGCCCGACATCGGCACCGCGATCGCGCGGCAATGGTTTGACGTCGACAAGGTCGACGTCATCGTCGACGTGCCGAATTCCGGCGTGGCGCTTGCGGTCAACAACGTCGTCAAGGAAAAGAACGGCGTCTACATCAACTCGGGCGCGGCGACCTCGGATTTGACCAACGCGCAGTGCTCGCCCAACACGGTGCACTGGACCTACGACACCTACATGCTGGCCCACACCACCGGCCAGGCGCTGGTGAAGGCTGGCGGCGACACCTGGTTCTTTCTGACCGCGGACTACGCCTTTGGCGCGGCGCTGGAGCGCGACACCACCGCTGTCGTTACGGCCAATGGCGGCAAGGTGGTCGGCGGCGTCAAGCACCCGCTGAACACGCCGGACTTCTCGTCCTTCCTGCTCCAGGCGCAGGCCTCCAAGGCCAAGATCATCGGCCTTGCCAATGCGGGCGGCGACACCACCAACACGATCAAGCAGGCGGCCGAGTTCGGCATCGTCAAGGGCGGCCAGAAGCTCGCGGCGCTGCTGCTGTTCCTGACTGACGTCAAGGCGATCGGGCTCGAGACCGCTCAAGGCCTCAACTTCACCGAGACCTTCTACTGGGACATGAACGACCAGACCCGGGCGTTCTCCAAGCGCTTCGCCGAGAAGATGAAGAACAACGCGCCGCCGACCATGGTGCAGGCCGGCGTCTATGCGGGCGTGCGTCACTATTTCAAGGCACTGGAAGCGCTCGGCGGCAACCCGCACGACGGCGCCAAGGTCGTCGAGAAGATGAAGTCGATGCCGACGGAAGACGATCTGTTCGGCAAGGGCGAGATCCAGCCCAACGGTCGCACCATCCACAATGCCTATCTGTTCGAGGTGAAGAAGCCCTCCGAGTCCAAGGGACCGTGGGACTTCTACAAGCTGGTCGGCACGGTACCGGGCGACCAGGCCTTCACGCCGCTGTCCGAGAGCAAGTGCGCGCTCTTGAAGAAGTAAGATAACCGCCCGCAGGCCATCAGGCCTGCGGGCGACTTTCAGGGAACGCCGAAGGGACCGGGTGCGGGATCGATGCAGGCTCTTTACGCTCAGCTACTGGTGGGACTGATCAACGGCTCGTTCTACGCGCTGCTCAGTCTCGGGCTTGCCGTGATCTTCGGCATGCTCAACATCATCAATTTCGCCCATGGCGCGCTCTACATGATGGGCGCGTTCGTCGCCTACTTCCTGCTGAACATCGGCGGCATCAACTACTGGTGGGCGTTACTGCTTGCCCCGATCATCGTCGGCATCTTCGGCATGATCCTGGAACGGACCATGCTGCAATGGCTGACGGGGCTCGATCATCTCTACGGCCTGCTCCTGACCTTCGGCATTGCGCTGATCGTGCAGGGCGTGTTCCAGAACTATTTCGGCTCCTCCGGCATGCCTTACGCCATTCCGGACCAGCTCAAGGGCGGCATGAATCTCGGCTTCATGTTCCTGCCCATCTATCGCGGCTGGGTCGTCATCTTCTCGCTGATCGTGTGTGTTGCGACCTGGTTCCTGATCGAGAAGACGCGGCTCGGCGCCTATTTGCGTGCCGCGACTGAGAACCCGACGCTGGTGCGCGCTTTCGGCGTCAACGTGCCGCGCATGATCACGCTGACCTATGGTTTGGGTGTCGGCCTGGCCGCGCTTGCTGGCGTGCTCTCGGCGCCGATCAACCAGGTGCGGCCGCTGATGGGCGCCGACCTGATCATCGTGGTGTTCGCGGTGGTCGTGATCGGCGGCATGGGATCGATCATGGGCTCCATCATCACCGGCTTTGCGCTCGGTGTGATCGAGGGCATGACCAAATATTTCTACCCCGAGGCCTCCAACACCGTCGTGTTCGTGCTGATGGTGCTGGTGCTCTTGGTGAAGCCAACGGGATTGACGGGAAGGGCGGCCTGATATGACAGCCTTGACGGACGACACGCTGCCGGTAACCCCGCGCGCGATCCGCGACGAGATGATCGTGTTCGTGGTGATGGCGCTGCTGCTGGCTTCGGTGCCATTCACGGGAGTCTACCCGTTCTTCGTGATGCAGGCACTGTGCTTCGCGCTGCTCGCCTGCGCCTTCAACCTGCTGATCGGCTATGGCGGTTTGCTGTCCTTCGGTCATGCGATGTTCCTGGGCACGGCCGGCTATTGCAGCGCGCATGCTCTGAAGGTCTGGGCGCTGCCGCCGGAGCTCGGCATCCTCGTCGGCGTCGCCGGTGCCTTCGTGCTCTCGCTCATCACGGGCTATATCTCGATCCGGCGCCAGGGCATCTATTTCTCGATGATCACGCTGGCGCTGTCGCAGCTTCTGTACTTCATCTACCTCCAGGCGCCGTTCACCCATGGCGAAGACGGTATCCAGGGCATCCCGCAAGGACGCATGTTTGGCCTGTTCGATCTGACCAAGCCGACCGTGCTCTATTACGTGGTTCTGGTCGGCTTCCTCGCCGGCTTCTTGCTGATCTTCCGCATCATCAACTCACCGTTCGGCGAAGTCCTCAAGGCGATCCGCGAGAACGAGCCGCGCGCGATCTCGCTGGGTTACCGGACCGATCAGTACAAGTTCCTGGCTTTCGTGCTGTCGGGCACGCTGGCCGGCTTTGCCGGTGCGCTGAAAGTCTTCGTGGCGCAGAATGCCTCGCTCACCGACGTGCACTGGTCGATGTCGGGCGAAGTCGTGCTGATGACGCTGGTCGGTGGTCTAGGAACCGTGTTCGGTCCCGTGGTCGGTGCCTTCGTGATCATCGCCATGCAGCAATATCTGGCGGGGTTCGGGCAGTGGGTGACCGTGATCCAGGGCTCGATCTTCGTGATCTGCGTGCTCACCTTCCGCCGTGGCGTCATCGGCGAAATCGCGCATTACTTCCGGCGGTCGCTGTAAGTCATTGATCTAATGGAAGATGTGTTGACTCGCGAAAGCGGTGGATGATCCGGCTCCACGGGCGTGAGGTGGCACGCGCGTGGATCGAAAATGGTCTATGACAGTTTCATGACGGCCCCCTTTGGCCAAGCCATTATCCAACCGGTAGTTTCTCTCCCATGATGCGATTGTTTCGCTCTTTCCTGCCCAAGGAAGAACGGTTCTTCGACCTGTTCGACCGCCACGCCCAGACCGTGATCCAGGGCTCGATCGCGCTCCAGAGCATGCTCAACGGGGGCGAGGAGACGCCGGTCTATTGCCAGCGCGTCAACCAGTTCGAGAACGATGCGGACAATATCACCCGTGAGGTGCTGACGGCGGTGCGTCGCACCTTCATCACCCCGTTCGACCGCGGCGACATCAAGAACCTGATCACCTCGATGGACGACGCCATCGACCAGATGCAGCAGACCGCCAAGGCCGTGATGCTGTTCGAGGTCCGCAGCTTCGAGCCGCCGATGCGGGAGATCGGCGGGCTCCTGATCGAATGCGCCAATCTGGTCGGCCGTGCGCTGCCGTTGATGCAGAAGATCGGTCAGAACGTGGCTATGCTGACTGCGATCACCGAAGAGCTGGGCAAGCTGGAAGGCCGCGTCGACGATCTCCATGATATCGGGCTGAAGGAACTGTTCCTCAAGCATCGCGACGGCAACGCGATGGATTTCATCGTCGGCGCAGAGATCTACGACCATCTCGAGAAAGTCGCCGACCGCTTCGACGACGTCGCGAACGAGATCAACAGCATCGTCATCGAGCAAGTTTAGGGCAGGGGCGACGCCGTGGATGTTGCGTTGGGTCTTCCCGTCCTGGTCGGATTGATTGCCGTCGCGCTGCTGTTCGACTTCCTGAACGGCCTGCACGACGCCGCCAATTCGATTGCGACCATCGTCTCGACCCGCGTGCTGCGGCCGCAATACGCGGTGTTCTGGGCCGCGTTCTTCAATTTCGTCGCCTTCATGGTGTTCGGACTGCACGTCGCCCAGACCATCGGCACCGGCATCATCGATCCCGCGATCGTGGATGCCCAGGTGATCTTCGCCGCGCTCGTCGGCGCCATCGTCTGGAACCTCGTGACATGGGCCCTCGGCATCCCATCGTCCTCGTCTCATGCATTGATCGGCGGCTTGTTTGGTGCCGGTGTGGCCAAAGCCGGCCTTTCGGCGGCGGTCTGGAGCGGATTGTCCAAGACGGTGATCGCTATCGTGCTGTCTCCGCTCGTCGGCTTCCTGCTCGCGATGGTGCTGGTCGCGATCGTCTCCTGGGCCTCGGTGCGCTCCACGCCCTTTGCCGTGGATCGCGCCTTCCGCATCCTGCAATTCGCCTCCGCCTCGCTCTATTCGCTTGGCCATGGCGGCAACGATGCGCAGAAGACCATGGGCATCATCGCCGTGCTGCTCTATTCGCAGGGCCAGCTCGGCGGCGAATTCTTCGTCCCCTTCTGGGTGGTGCTCTCGTGCCAGGCCGCGATGGCGATGGGGACGCTGATGGGCGGCTGGCGCATCGTTCGCACCATGGGCCTGCGCATCACCAAGCTGACCCCGATGCAGGGCTTTTGCGCCGAGACCGGCGGTGCCGCGACCCTGTTCATGGCGACCTTCCTCGGCGTTCCAGTCTCGACCACCCACACCATCACCGGGGCCATCGTCGGCGTCGGCGCCGCCCGCCGCCTTTCGGCGGTGCGCTGGAACGTCGCCAGCTCGATCGTCTATGCCTGGGTGATCACGATGCCGGCCTCGGCCATCGTCGCCGCGCTCTCCTGGTGGGCGGTCAAGCTCTTCGTCAAGTAACCAGCTTCAGCCCGACAATCCCGGCGACGATCAGCCCGATGCTGGCGAGGCGGAACGCGGTGGCCGGCTCGCCGAACAGGATGATGCCGAGCGTCGCGGTACCGACCGCGCCGATGCCGGTCCAGACGGCATAAGCGGTTCCAATCGGCAGCGATTTGAGGGCGAGCCCGAGCAGGAGGATGCTGCCGGCCATGGCGCCGAGTGTGAGGACTGACGGAACGAGCTTGCTGAACCCCTCGGTATATTTGAGGCCGATCGCCCAGGAGACCTCCAGCAGACCGGCGACGAACAGGATGCTCCAGGCCATGACGACCCTCCATTCAAGGCAGGGTCGTCCCCGCGACTGGCGTGCCGATAGGAAGGGAAGGCCGTCCCTCCCAAACAAGCCCGATATGGGGCTGGCCGGAAGGCTCCGCAATCACCAGATGAGGCTTGATCAGGCTCATTTTCCCTGCCAAACGCTGCCGCAATGTCCGACATCGCCACCACAGCCGAATCGACGGCCCGTTCCTCGCTTGCCGCTGAAGTGTCGCGGCGGCGTACCTTTGCGATCATCTCGCATCCGGACGCCGGCAAGACCACGCTGACCGAAAAGCTGCTGCTGTTCGGTGGCGCCATCAATCTGGCCGGCCAGGTCAAGGCCAAGGGCGAGCGCCGCAACACGCGTTCGGACTGGATGAAGATCGAGCGCGAGCGCGGAATCTCGGTCGTGACCTCGGTCATGACCTTCGAGTTCGAGGGCCTCGTTTTCAACCTGCTGGACACGCCGGGTCACGAGGACTTTTCGGAAGATACCTATCGCACGCTCACGGCGGTCGATTCCGCCGTCATGGTGATCGACGCTGCCAAGGGCATCGAGGCGCGCACCCGAAAGCTGTTCGAGGTATGTCGTCTTCGCGACATCCCGATCATCACCTTCATCAACAAGATGGACCGCGAGAGCCGCGACGTCTTCGAGCTCCTGGACGAGATCGAGAAGACGCTGGCGCTCGATACCACGCCAATGACCTGGCCTGTCGGCCGCGGCCGCGAGTTCCTCGGCACCTATGACGTCGTCAATGGCGGCGTGCGCCTGCTCGAAGGCGGCGGTGCCAAGACCGGCGCGGCGCAGCAGATCGAGATCGCCGAGCTCGCCAAGCTCAACGCCAATCTCGACGTGTCAGCGGTCAAGGACGAGCTCGAGCTCGTCACCGCGGCTTCAAAGCCGTTCGAGCTCGAAGCGTTTCGCGAGGGCCATCTGACGCCGGTCTATTTCGGCAGCGCGCTACGCAATTTCGGCGTCGGCGACCTGCTGCAAGGCCTCGGCAAGTTCGCGCCCGAGCCGCGCGCGCAGGAGAGCGACCAGCGCAAGGTCGAAGCCACCGACCCGCGCATGAGCGCCTTCGTGTTCAAGATCCAGGCCAACATGGATCCCAACCATCGCGACCGTATCGCCTTCGCCCGCCTCTGCTCCGGCAAGCTCAGCCGCGGCATGAAGGCGAAGCTCGTGCGCACCGGCAAGAGCATGCCGCTGTCGAGCCCGCAATTCTTCTTCGCGCAGGACCGTTCGGTTGCGGACGAGGCTTATGCCGGCGATGTCGTCGGCATTCCCAATCACGGCACGCTGCGCATCGGCGATACGCTGACCGACGGTGAGGATTTCAACTTCGTCGGCGTGCCGAGCTTTGCGCCGGAAATCGTCCGCCGCGTACGTCTCACCGATGCGATGAAAGCGAAGAAGCTGAAGGAAGCGCTTCAGCAGATGTCGGAAGAGGGCGTGGTGCAGGTGTTCCGTCCCCGCGACGGTGCGCCCGCGTTGGTCGGCGTCGTCGGCGCGCTCCAGCTCGACGTGCTCAAGGCGCGGCTGGATGCGGAATATTCCCTGCCGGTCGAGTTCGAGGTCAGCGAGTTCCAGCTCGCGCGCTGGGTCTCTTCGGACGACCGCAAGAAGCTCGACACCTTCATCGCCGCCAACACCTCCAGCATCGCCGACGATGTCGACGGCGATCCCGTCTATCTGGCGCGGAACGAGTTCTATCTCGGCTACACCAGGGAACGGGCCGAAGGCATCGCGTTCACCAACGTCAAGGACGTCAAGAAGAAGGGGTAGGGGCGTTCCGTCCGCTCCTCACCCTCCGCTGCCATGCCCCGCGAAAGCGGGGCATCCAGTACGCCGCAGCCTCTCGGCTCAATCACAATCGCCTCTGGGATACTGGGTCGGGGGGGGGGGGCGGGCGCCCGCCCCCCCCGGGGGGGGCGCGCAATTTGAACAGTGGGGGGGGGAGGGGGGGAGGCGCGGGGCCCCGTGGTGGGA
>NZ_JBVVPQ010000002.1:97707-232514 GCF_055811695.1 Bradyrhizobium sp. MI1.3
TTATAACCAAACTTTTTTTTTATTGCCTCAAAATTCTTCTTTTTTTTTTTTGGGGGTTTTTTTTTTCTTTTTTTTTTTTTTTTTTTTTTTTTTTGGGGGGGCGCCCCCCCCCCCCCCCCCACGACACCGCGTGTACGCGCGAGCATGTGAACGCTTGCAGGCTTGACGGCTTCTCCGGCGATGCCACGTTCTGGTCATGTGGCGCGGCATCCTTGTTTTCTTCCTGCTGGCGATCTCGACGATCGCCGCGGACGCGCGGCCCAGGCAAATCAACCCAATTCCGTTTTCGCACGAGCCCTGCAGCGTCCTCGACGGCAGGCCCTGCACGCCGTCCTACTGCAGCCCGCTCGAGCCTGGTCCCTGCATTCCCGAGATCGACTATCCCTACGGCCAGAACCTCCAGCTCACGATCCAAAGCGTACCGTCGGAGGCGGATCGCGGCAAATATCAAAAGCCTGATCACGATCTCGATACGATCGGCGATCTCTTCGCCGAGCTGCGCACTTGCTGGTCGCCGCCAACGGACAATGCCCGAGCAGGCATGCAAATCGCCGTGCGTTTCAGCTTCAACAAATCGGGCGGCCTGATCGGCCCGCCGCGCCTGACCTTTGCGACCGCAGGCGTCCCCGCCGAGACGAGAACCTCCTACCTCAATGCGATCAATTCATCGTTGAACGCCTGCCTGCCGCTGAAATTCACCGGCGGTCTTGGCGGTGCCCTCGCCGGGCGGCCAATCGCGATCCGATATGTCGACAATCGCGAGATCGGCAAGTAGCGCATCAGTTGCGACCCGCGGCCAATCGATGATACGCCATGGGCTGGGGCGCTGGTTGAGGGGAGAATCTCGTGGGTCTGCTGGTTATGATCCTGGGGCTTGCGCTGTTTTTTGCAGCGCATGTGTTCACGACGAAACGCGAGGCGCGCGCGCAGGCCATCGCGAGACTGGGCGAGGGGACCTACAAAATCCTCTATTCGCTTGCCTCGCTCGCGGGGCTCGCGCTGATCATCTGGGGCTTCGCGCATTACCGTGCGACGGGCTGGATCGACGTCTGGTATCCGCCGAAGGCGCTGAAGCACATCACGCTCGCGCTGATGTTGCCCGCGGTCATCCTGGTGGTTGCGTCCTATCTGCGCGGCCGCATCTATGCGACGCTGAAGCATCCGATGCTGGCCGGCATCAAGCTGTGGGCGGCGGCGCATCTTCTGGCCAATGGCGATCTCGGCTCCATCATCCTGTTCGGCTCCTTTCTCGGCTGGGCGGTGTATGATCGCATCACGCTGAAGCGTCGCACCGATGGCGGCGGTCCGCCGATTCCGGTGGGCGGCGTCACCAACGATCTGATCGCTGTGGTGGTCGGAATCGTCGCTTATCTGGCGCTGGCGTTTGCGTTCCATCCGGTCGTGATCGGTGTTCCCGTGATGGGCGGCTAGCCGATCAGCACAAGACAGGACCGCATGCCCTGCGCGGAAAGTGACAAGGTAACAAGAGCAACAAGCCAAGGTCATTCCGATGGACTGGTCGCATTCTCAGATCCCGCCAATGCGGTTCGAGGCGCGCTTCGGCGATCGAGTCGTACCGGCATTTTGCGATCGGCCGTCGAGCCTGTGGGCGATGATTGCGGACGCGTGCGCCCGCAATCCCGACGGCGAAGCGCTGATCTCAGGCCATGTCCGGCTGAGCTGGCGGCAGGCCGCGGAGCAGGCTGCGCGGATCGCAGCGGGATTTCGCAAGCTCAGATTGCAGCGCGGCGATCGTGTCGCGATCCTGCTCGGCAACCGGGTCGAATTCCCGCTGCTGCTGTTTGCTGCCGCGCATGAGGGGCTCGTCACGGTGCTGCTCAGCACACGGCAGCAGAAGCCGGAAATCGCCTATGTGCTCGCCGACTGCGGCGCCAAAATCCTGATCCACGAGGCGGCCCTCGCGGAGCGGCTGCCGGACGTGCGGGATGTGCCCGAAATAATCCACCGCATCGCCGTCGACGACGATCCCGCTCGGTCGCATTTCGCGGTGCTCGTCGACAGCGCGCCGGCCCCGGCGCCGGTCGAGACGAGCGAGGAGGACACCGCGATGATCCTCTACACCTCGGGTACGACAGGCAAGCCGAAGGGCGCGATGCTGGCCCATTGCAACATCGTCCATTCCTCGATGATCTTCGTGTCCTGCCTGCAATTGACGGCGGCCGACCGTTCGATCGCGGCAGTGCCGCTCGGTCACGTCACCGGCGTCGTCGCCAACATCACGACGATGATCTGCTGCGGTGGCGCGCTGATCATCATGCCGGAGTTCAAGGCCGGCGAATATCTCAAGCTCGCCGCGCGCGAGCGCGTCACCTACACGGTGATGGTGCCGGCGATGTACAATCTCTGCCTGCTCCAGCCCGATTTCGAGAGCTACGATCTGTCGAGCTGGCGCATCGGAGGCTTTGGTGGCGCGCCGATGCCGGTTGCCACCATCGAGAAGCTCAAGGCGATCATTCCGGGCCTCGAGCTGGCGAACTGCTACGGCGCGACCGAGACGACATCGCCGTCCACGATCATGCCGGGCGAGTTGACGGCAACCCACATCGACAGCGTTGGCCTGCCGTGTCCCGGTGCGCGCATTCTGGCAATGGGCGCGGACGGGCGTGAGCTGCCGCCTGGGGAAATCGGCGAGCTCTGGATCCAGAGTGCCTCCGTGATCAAGGGCTATTGGAACAATCCAAAAGCCACGACCGAAAGCTTCACCAGCGGGTTCTGGCATTCCGGCGATCTCGGCTCGGTCGACGCGGAGGGATTTGTCCGGGTGTTCGACCGGCAGAAGGACATGATCAATCGCGGCGGCCTGAAGATCTATTCGGCCGAGGTCGAATCCGTGCTGGCCGGCCACCCGGCCGTGGTCGAGAGCGCGATCGTCGCCAAGACGTGCCCGGTGCTGGGCGAACGCGTTCACGCCGTGGTGGTGGCGCGTGCGCCGGTGGACAGCGAGGCCTTGCGCGCCTGGTGCGCGGAGCGGCTGTCCGACTACAAGGTCCCGGAGAGCATGATGATCACAGCGGAGCCGCTGCCGCGCAATGCCAATGGCAAGGTGCTGAAGCGGCAGCTGCGGGAGCTGTTGGGATCCTGACCCGGGGAGGCGGTCTCTCCGGGCTGTCCCGGGTGGTTAACGCCTTGATCGGGCTCGCTTTGCCTTGCCACCGCCATATCGTTAGGGTACCTCGCCGCCACGTGGGGACGGGATTCCTGACGCGAACGCCTTGGCGCGCGCACCCGGACGGGCATGGGATTAGCATAAGTGTCTGAATTATTTGACGAAGTCGACGAGGAAGTACGTCGCGAACAGCTCAAGAAGCTGTGGGACAAGTATTCGATCGTCTTCATCGCCCTGATGGTGCTGATCGTCGCCGCCGTGGGTGGCTGGCGCGCTTACCAGTATGTGGAGGCCAAGAAGGCCGCCGAGGCCGGCGCCGCCTTCGAAAAGGCCGCCGAGCTGTCCGAGCAGGACAAGCATGCGGAGGCCGAGGCGGCCTTCACCGAGCTCGCCGCCAAGGCTCCATCGGGCTATCGCACCCTGGCGCGGCTGCGTGCTGCGGCCGAGGCGGCGGCCCGCGATCCCAAGGCAGGCGCCAAGCTGTATGACGACATCGCCGCCGACCGCAGCGTAGGCGGCGAGTGGCAGGATCTGGCGAAGATCCGCGCCGCCGGTCTCCTGCTCGACAGCGCCGGTTATGCCGACATGCAGCAGCGGCTGGACGCCTCCACCGCGCCCAAATCGACCTTCCGTCATACTGCCCGCGAGATGCTGGCGCTGTCGGCCTGGCGCAACAACGATATGACTGCCGCCCGCAAATGGCTCGACGCGATTGCCGAGGATGGCGAAACGCCGCCCGGCCTGCGCTCACGCGCCGAGGCGCTGCAGGCCCTGCTGCCGCCCCTAGCGAAGAGCTGAGCCGAGAGCTGAGACGAGATACCGATATGCGCCGTACGTCACGCTTGATCGCAGCCTTCGTCCTGATCGCCTTCACGGGCGTGCTGGGCGGTTGCTCCAGCTTCGATCCGAGCGACATGCTCGACTTCCTCGATACCAAGAAGAAGCTGCCGGGCGACCGCAAGCCGGTGTTCCCGGAAGGCGTGCCGGGCCTCGAGCAGGGCGTTCCGAAGGAAATGTACAAGGGCGCGCAGCAACAGCCCGATCCGAACGGCCCCGCCGTCGCGGCTCTGCCCACCGAGCCTCCGCCCGAGCCGGCCAAGCCGGCGAAGGGTGCCAAGGCGAAAAAGACCAGGCAGCCCGCCAGCGCTGCCGTTGCGCCGGCTGAGGCGCCCGCCGGCGAAGTCGATGGCGAGGCCCAGCCCGAGGCCGCGCCGCCCGCGGCCACTCCGGCGCCCAGGCAGAAGATCGTGCGCAAGCGCACCACCGCGCCGCCGCCCGATCAGCCCGTCCAGCAGGCGCAACCGACCCAGACCACCCAGCAGCAAACGCAGGGCGCCTTCCCGGCGCCGATGCCCAGCGGCAGCTTCTCGCGCTAGAGCATGATCCGGAAAAGTGTGAAGCGGTTTTCCGAAAAGATCATGCTCAAACAATTGTCTTCATTTCATTGACAGGCGCGGCTCCGGCAGCGCACGAATGACCCATGTCCTTTAAAATTGCCATTATCGGCCGGCCCAATGTCGGCAAGTCGACGCTGTTCAACCGCCTGGTCGGGCAGAAGCTCGCGCTTGTCGATGACCTGCCGGGCGTCACCCGCGACCGCCGCGAGGGCGAGGCGAGGCTCGGCGATCTCGACTTCATGATCATCGACACCGCCGGCCTCGACGAGGGGGCCAAGGGCTCGCTGACCGCCCGCATGCAGGAGCAGACGGAGGCCGCGATCGCACAGGCCGACGTGCTGTTCTTCGTGATCGATGCCCGCATGGGCCTCACGCCCAACGATCGCGCCTTCGCCGATTTTGCCCGCAAGGCCAACAAGCCGGTGCTGCTGGTCGCCAACAAGAGCGAAGGCAAGCATGGCGATGCCGGCGCGATGGAGGCCTTCGCGCTCGGCCTCGGCGATCCCATCCAGATCTCGGCCGAGCACGGCGAGGGCCTCGGTGAGCTCTATGATGCCCTTCGAGAGCTGATGCCGGAGCCCGTCGAGGAGGATGACGTCGAGGACGACGAGCCGCTGACGGAGGAAGAGGCGGCCACGCGTCCGATCCGGGTCGCGATCGTCGGCCGGCCCAACGCCGGCAAGTCGACGATGATCAATCATCTGCTCGGCGAGGAGCGTCTGCTGACGAGCCCGGAAGCCGGCACCACGCGCGATTCCATCGCGGTCGAAATCAACTGGAAGGGCCGCGAGTTTCGCGTGTTCGACACCGCGGGTCTGCGCCGGCGCTCGCGGATCGAGGAGAAGCTCGAGAAGCTCTCGGTCGCCGACGCACTGCGCGCGGTGCGCTTTGCCGAAGTCGTCGTGATGATGATGGATGCGCAGAACCGCTTCGAGGAGCAGGATCTTCGCATCGCCGACCTGATCGAGCGCGAAGGTCGCGCCGTCGTGCTCGCCGTCAACAAATGGGACCTGATGGAGAGCAAGGGTGGCGGCGCGATCTCGAACCTGCGCCGCGATGCCGATCATTTGCTGCCGCAGATCAAGGGCGTGCCGATCGTCGCCGTCTCCGGCTTGATGGGCGAGGGCATCGATCGATTGATGCAGGCGATCCAGGATGCCTATGCGCTTTGGAACAGGCGTGTGTCGACCGCGGCACTGAACCGCTGGTTCGAGGAGGCGGTGCAGGCCAATCCGCCGCCGGCGGTGTCCGGCCGACGCCTCAAGCTGAATTACATCACGCAGACCAAGGCCCGTCCGCCGAGCTTCGTGCTGTTCTGCTCGCGTGCGGACGCGGTGCCGCAATCCTATCTGCGCTACCTCACCAATTCGCTGCGTGAGGCCTTCGAGCTGCCGGGCACGCCGGTGCGCATCACCTTGCGCGAGAAGGCCAATCCGTTCGCCCACAAGCGCAAGCGGCCATCGTGAGCAACGAGGCCGGCGAGGCGATGGCGCAGGGCGCTGCGCCAGTCCGGCGCGGTGCGGTCGCCTTCATCTTCGTCACCATCCTGCTCGACATGCTCGCGCTCGGCGTGATCATGCCGATCCTGCCAAAACTGATCGAGAGCTTCGTCGACAACGACACGGCGCACGCGGCCCGCATCTTCGGCCTGTTCGGCACCGCCTGGGCGCTGATGCAATTCGTGTTCTCGCCGGTGCTCGGCGCGCTGTCGGATCGCTTCGGGCGGCGGCCGGTGGTGCTGCTGTCGAATTTCGGGCTCGCGGCCGACTATGTGCTGATGGCGCTGGCGCCGTCGCTGGTCTGGCTGTTCGTCGGCCGGGTGATCTCAGGCATCACCTCGGCGAGCATCTCGACCGCCTTTGCCTATATCGCCGACATTACGCCGCCGGAGCGGCGCGCAGCGGTGTTCGGCAGGATTGGAGCTGCGTTCGGCGCCGGCTTCGTGCTGGGCCCGGCGCTGGGTGGTCTGCTCGGCGATATCGATCCGCGCCTGCCGTTCTGGGCCTCGGCGGCCCTGAGCTTGGCCAATGCGCTCTATGGGCTCTTCGTCCTGCCGGAATCGCTGGCGCCGGACAAGCGCGCGCCGTTCCGCTGGAGGAGCGCCAATCCGCTCGGTGCGCTCCGCCTGCTGCGTTCCAACGCGGTGCTCGCTGCGTTGTCCGTCGTCAACTTCATCGCGCAGGTTGCGCATGTCGTGCTGCCCTCGACCTTCGTGCTCTACGCCACCTATCGCTACGGCTGGGATTCGAAAACCGTGGGGTTGACGCTGGCGATGGTCGGCGTCTGCGCCATGGTGGTGCAGGGGCTCGCGATCGGTCCGATCGTGCGCGTGCTGGGCGAGCGCAACGCCTTGTTGCTCGGCCTGTGCTGTGGCGCGGTCGGCTTCGTGATCTTCGGCGCGGCGCCGACCGGGCCGCTGTTCTGGATCGGCATTCCCGTGATGTCGCTGTGGGGCATTTCGGGTGCCGCCATGCAATCGCTGATGACGCGGCTGGTCGCGCCCGATCAGCAGGGCCAGTTGCAGGGCGCGACCGCGAGCGTGCAGAGCGTGTCGCAGCTCGTCGGTCCGTTCCTGTTCACGCTGACGTTTTCATACTTCATCGGCGCCAGCGCGCCGTGGCAGCTGCCCGGCGCGCCGTTCCTGCTCGCGGCGGTGTTGATGGTGGCGTGCGTGGCGATCGCGGTGCGGGCGCTGGGAGCAGCCAAAACGGTTGCGTAGGGTGAGCAAAGCGAAGCGTGCCCACCGCCTTGTTCGGTTGTCGAGAGATGGTGGGCACGGCGCTTTCGCGCCTTTGCCCACCCTACGGCACCTATGCTCTTACTTCTTCACCAGCGGGCACTCGCTGTCCTTGAGCGGCTTGGCCGCATCTTCCGCCGGGATGGTCGCGATCAGTTTGTAGTAATCCCACGGTCCCTTGGATTCTTCCGGCTTCTTCACCTCGAACAGGAAGGCGGGAATGATCCGGCGTCCGTCCTCGCGCAGCGGGCCCTTGCCGAACAGCGGATCGTCGGTCGGGATCTCCTTCATCTTGGCGACAACTTTGGCGCCGTCGTGCGGATTGCCGCCGAGGGCGTCCATCGCCTTCAGAAGATGCAGCACGGCCGCGTAATTGCCGGCCTGCGTCATCGAGGGCATCGCCTTGTTGGCCACCTTCTCCTGGAAGCGCTTCGAGAAGGCGCGCGTGCCTTCGTTGAGGTCCCAATAGAAGGATTCGGTGAAGGTCAGGCCGTGCGCGGTCTTCAGGCCGAGCGAGTGGACGTCGTTGATGAACAGCAACAGCGCCGCGAGCTTCTGGCCGCCTTCGACGATGCCGAACTCGGCCGCCTGCTTGATCGAGTTGGTGGTGTCGCCGCCGGCATTGGCGAGACCGATGATCTTCGCCTTCGAATTCTGCGCCTGCAGCAGGAAGGAGGAGAAATCCGACGTGTTGAGCGGATGCTTGACGCCGCCGAGCACCTTGCCGCCGTTCGCGGTGACGACCGCGCTGGTGTCACGCTCGAGCGCGGCACCGAAGGCGTAGTCGGCGGTCAGGAAGAACCAGCTGTCGCCGCCGGCCTTGGTCAGCGCCTTGCCGGTACCGTTGGCGAGCATGTAGGTGTCGTAAGTATAGGAAATGGTGTTGGCGTTGCAGGCCTTGCCGGTGAGGTCGGCACTGGCGCCGCCATTGTTGAGCAGGACCGCGTTCTTTTCCTTGACGACGTTGCTGACGGCCAGCGCCACGCCGGAGTTCGGGGTGTCGGCGATCACATCGACCTTCTGGGTGTCGATCCACTGCCGCGCGATGTTGACGCCGACGTCCGGCTTGTTCTGGTGGTCGCCGCTGATCACATCGATCTTCCAGCCCTTGGCGCGAAGGCCGGAATCTTCCACCGCCATGTTGACCGCCGCCACGGCGCCGGGGCCGCCGATGTCGGCATAGAGGCTGGACATGTCGTTGAGCACGCCGATCGTGACGGATTTTTCCTGGGCGAAGGCGGATGTGGCAAAACCGAAGGCGGCACAGGCCAGAAGAGCCGCGGAGCGGCGCGCGAACGTCGTCGTCATAAAAGCTTTCCTCCATTGTCAAACATGCGGACGGCTCTCTTGGGGAGCCTTGTTCCGGCTGATGGCTCTACCGTGTCTCAAGGGCGTCGGCAATGCGCCTAAAGCCGGATGACGCCGCGTCCCCAGCGTCATCCGTCCGTTAATTTTTGGGCAAAATGCGTTGAGGCGCTATTTGAGCGCGTCCGATGTCAGCCTGAATTTCTGGATCCGTTTTCCGGTGTCGACCTCGGCGGTATAGACGTTACCCTTGGGGTCGATCGCCATGGCATGCACCCAGTGGAATTGTCCGGCATTGCGGCCGTTGTGCCCGAAGCTGCCGACCACGCTGCCGTCCTCGCGCCTGATCACCCTGATCTCGTTGTTCTCGCCGTCCGCGCTGAGCAGCCAGGTCTGCTTCGGATCGGGCCAGATCGCGATGTCCCACACCGCGCCGTTGCCGAGCGTGTTCTTCTCGAAGAAGAACTCCTTTACGAAGGTGCCGTCCGTCTTGAAGACCTGGATGCGGTTGTTGATGCGGTCGCAGACGTAGACGAGCCCGTCATTGGCGAGCTTCACGCAGTGGACGGGATTGCCGAACTGCTGGGACACCGGCGTCTTGGGATCGTACGCCGCCTGCTTGGTGTCATCAGGCTTGTTGCCGTAGGCGCCCCAGTGCCGCTTGTAGGCGAGGGTCGTTGCGTCGAACACGATGACGCGGCGGTTGCCGTAGCCGTCGGCGACGTAGATTTCGTTGGCGGCCTTGTCGATCGCGGTCTCGGCGGGTTTGCCGAGCTGTGTCGTGTCGTTGCTGCCGAGGCTCGGCGCGATCTTGCCGATCTGGGCGACGAACTTGCCGTCGAGCGTGAATTTCAGGATCGCGTTGTCGTTGTCGGCATTGCCGCCGACCCAGACGAAGCCGCGCTCGTCGACCTCGATGCCGTGCTCGCGGCCGACCCATTCATAGCCTTCGCCCGCGCCGCCCCACGATCGCAGCAGATTGCCGTCGCTGTCGAATTCGAGCACCGGCGGCGCCGACACGCAGCATTTCGAACGCGGCGGAGTGAGGCTCGCGCCTTTCTCGTCGTCGGTGAGGGAGCGGGGGCGATGGATCACCCAGATGTGGCCCTGCCAGTCGACGGTGATGCCGCCGACCTGGCCGAGGATCCAGTTGTTCGGCAACGGCTTTGGCCAGGAAGCATCGACCGCGAAGGTCGGGACGTCGCCGGCGGTTGCCGCGCCCGGAAGCGCAAACGCGACGGCCGCGATCAGGACAGAGAGGACGCGAGAGACATTTGCGAGCGCACGCGTGGAGCCTGCGCGATTCTGCCATGGCGTCATGGCGACCTCCCTTTATTGGCTTGCGGCTTGCTGCCGCTTGAGCGCGGGCAGTCAATCGCGGGGAGGCCGTCAAGTCAATCAGGCCGGCGAGCGGAAGCTCATCAGGCTGCGGGTTTTGTAGTCGTAGAACTTGCCGGTTTCGGTCCAGTCCGGCGCGCACATCGGCACGATGAATTCGGCGACCTGCTCGGCTGTATCGAGCGTCGCCGGATCTTCGCCCGGCATCAGCGTCGCGCGCATGCGGGTGCGGACGGGGCCCGGATTGAACAAATTGACGCGCAGTTTCGTATTCGCGGTCTCCTGTGCCCAGGCGCGCGCCAGCGTTTCCAGCGCCGCCTTGGACGCCGCGTAGGGACTGACATAGGCGGTCGCCTTGTTGGCAGCGCCGGACGTGACGAACACCGCGCGGCCGGCGTCGGACTGCTTGAGCAGCGGCTCCATGCAGCGGATCAGCTGGAAGTTCGCGGAGACGTTGACCGCCATCACGTCGGTGAAGGCCTTCAGCTCGATATGGCCGATCGGCGAGGAGGGGCCGAGCACGCCGGCATTGCCGACGAGGATGTCGAGCTTGCCGTAACGCTCATGCAGGCCGGCGCCGAGCCGCGCGATGCCGTCGGAATCGGTGAGGTTGAGCGGCACCAGCGTTGCGGTGCCGCCGTCCTTGCGGATCTCGTCGTCGAGCTCTTCGAGCCCGCCCTGCGTGCGCGCCACGGCGACGATATGCGCGCCGGCCTTGGCCAGCGCCTTGGCGGTGGCAAAGCCGATGCCGCGCGAGGCGCCGGTGACGAGAGCGATGCGATTGGCGAGGGGATTTGTCATCAAGAGGTTCTATCCAGCGTCGTCCTGGCGAAAGCCAGGACCCATACGCCGTGACGTTTATGGCTAGGGAAGATGATTGTCACACCTTCTTCGAACCAGAGAGGCCTGTGGTAATGGGTCCTGGCTTTCGCCAGGACGATGGCCGTCAGCTCGCCTCCGCCAGCAGCGACAATTGCCGCGGCTGCTGCTCGGTCTGGGTCTGGTCGGTGAGGTGGGTCGGATAGGCCCCGGTGAAGCAATGATCCGAGAACTTCGGATTGGCGGGGTCGCGGCCGGGCTCGCCCATGGCGCGATACATGCCGTCGATCGACAGGAAGGCGAGCGAGTCGGCGCCGATGATCTCGCGCATTTCTTCCAGCGAATGCGTCGCCGCAAGAAGACCGCCGCGGTCCGGCAGGTCGATGCCGTAATAGTCGGGATAGAGGATCGGCGGCGAGGCGAGGCGGAAATGCACTTCCTTGGCGCCGGCATCGCGCATCATGCGAACGATCTTCTTCGAGGTGGTGCCGCGCACCAGCGAATCGTCGATCAGGATGATGCGCTTGCCTTCGATCGCGGCGCGGTTGGCCGAATGCTTCATGCGCACGCCGGACTCGCGGATCGCCTGGGTCGGCTGGATGAAGGTGCGGCCGACATAGTGGTTGCGGATGATGCCGAGCTCGAACGGCACGCCGGAATGCTGGCTGTAGCCGACCGCGGCGGGCACGCCGGAATCCGGCACCGGCACCACGACGTCGACCGGCACGTGGCTCTCCTTGGCGAGCTGCGCGCCGAAAGCCTTGCGCACCTCATAGACGGAGCGGCCGTGGACGATGGAATCCGGACGTGAGAAGTAGATGTACTCGAAGATGCAGGGCCGCGGCGCAATCGGTGGGAACGGCTTGTGAATGTCCTGGCCGCTCTCGTCGAACACGATGACTTCACCGGGTTCGATGTCCCGCACAAAGCGCGCGCCGATGATGTCGAGGGCGCAGGTCTCGGACGTCAGGATCGGGCAGCCGTCGAGATCGCCAAGCACCAGCGGACGGATGCCGCGCGGGTCGCGCGCGCCGACCAGCTTTTTGTTGGTCAGCGAGACCAGCGCATAGGCGCCCTCGATCTCGCGTAGCGCGTCGACATAGCGCTCAATGAAGCGGCTGCGCCTGGAGCGCGCGACCAAATGCAGGATCACTTCGGTGTCGGTGGTCGACTGCATCATCGCGCCGCTTTTCACGAGCTCGCGACGCAACGTCAGGCCGTTGGTGAGATTGCCGTTGTGGGCGACCGCAAGGCCGCCGGCGTTGAGCTCGGCGAACAGCGGCTGCACGTTGCGCAGGATGGTGGCGCCGGTGGTGGAATAGCGGACATGGCCGACTGCCATTGTGCCGGGGAGGCGGTCGATCACCTCGCGGCGGGAGAAGGTGTCACCGACGAGGCCGAGGCGGCGTTCGGAATGAAAGCGGCCACCGTCATAGGAGACGATGCCGGCTGCTTCCTGACCACGGTGCTGAAGGGCGTGGAGGCCGAGCGCCGTGATGGCGGCGGCATTGGGGTGGCCGTAGATGCCGAAGACGCCGCATTCCTCGCGCAGCGTATCCCCCTCCAGATCGTCTTGAAGTTCCAGCGCGGCCGGGCCGAGATCAAGTAGGGCGTCCTGGTCAGGATTTCGCATCTCGTCCGAGCCTCTCGTTAGGGCCTAATCAACGCGCCGCGGGTTTCTCGATCAGCTTTTTAAGACTGTCACGAGCCGGTTTGCTGTATCCGTCGCCACTGCCCGAAGGCTGCTGCTCGGAATCAGTTTGCTCTTCATCTGGTTTGTTTTTCTTGAATCTCTTCAAGATGGTGTTCTCGGGGTCGTCAGGCAAGAGGGCCATCAGCCAATCCCCGGTTCCCTGCAACACCACGCGGGATTTGGCCCCTGTGACCCAGTCCGGGCGCTGCTTGTCCGGCACCAGCCAGGTGAAGAACAGGAAGGCGACCACGACGATCAAAAGCCCGCGTGCCAGCCCGAACAGAAAGCCGAGGGTGCGGTCCAGTGCGCCGATGCGCGAATCCAGGATCATGTCGGAGATCCGGACTGTGATCACGGAGACCACGACCAGAGTGCCCACGAACACGCCGGCGACCACGACCACGCTCGCGACGGTATCGTTGTTGAAATAGGTCTTTGCGGTCGGCAGCAGCTTCGAGAATGAATAAAGGGTGACGATCGCCGCCGTGCCCCAGGCCGCGATCGACAGGATTTCGCGCATGAAGCCGCGAACCATGGCAAGCAGGCCCGAAATCAGCATCACACCGAGCAGAATCAGGTCGAGGATGGTTACTGGCATCGGCTGGTCTGGTCCGCTCGTACTTCAAGGTGCTCAGCGAATCGGTGTTTGGCCGCCCGCCCTAAGTGAGGGCCAGACGACGTTCCCGGCAAGGCCGCAACCACGCAATCCCATGCTGCTTTTGTGACGGCTGTATAGCGGCGAGGGCGGGGCACGTCACCACCGGCTAACCCTCTCCGCGGCGGAATCTTGCCGGTGTGGCATTTTTCTCTGCCGGTGCGCTCGAGTCGCCTCGCCGGGAGCCGCGCGCGGCGATCTCGGCGACCAGCGTCGTCAGGCTGTTGATCGCGTTCAGCGACAGGCCGGCATCGCCGGCGGCTTCACCCCGGGCCGATTCGGGCAGCACGGCACGCTGAAAGCCGAGTTTTGCCGCTTCTTTCAGCCGGGCCGGGGTCTGCGCCACGGGGCGCACCACGCCGGACAGCGAGATCTCGCCGAAATAGACCGCATCGGTGGGTAACTGCGCATTAACCAGGGAAGACACCAGCGCCGCCGCAGCGGCCAGATCAGCCGCGGGCTCGTGGATGCGCAGGCCGCCCGCGACGTTCAGATAGACGTCGTGGCCCGACAGCTTGACCCCGCAATGGGCTTCCAGCACCGCCAGCACCATCGACAAACGGCTCGGATCCCAGCCGACCACGGCCCGTCGCGGGGTGCCGAGCGAGGTTGGCGCCACCAGCGCCTGCAATTCGACCAGAACGGGCCTCGTGCCCTCGATGCCCGCGAAGACTGCGGTGCCGGGCGTGCCGAGATCGCGCTCGGACAAAAACAGCTCGGAGGGGTTGGTGACTTCGCGCAGGCCGAGCCCCGTCATCTCGAACACGCCGATCTCGTCGGTCGGACCGAAACGGTTCTTCACGGCACGCAGGATGCGGAATTGCTGCGAGCCTTCGCCCTCGAACGACAGCACCGCATCGACCATGTGCTCGACCACGCGGGGGCCTGCGATCTGGCCGTCCTTGGTGACATGGCCGACCAGGATGATGGCCGCGCCGGTCCTTTTGGCAAAACGAATCAGCGCCTGCGCCGAGGCGCGCACCTGCGTCACCGTACCGGGCGCCGATTCCACCGTGTCGGTCCACATGGTCTGGATCGAATCGATCACGATCAGCCGGGGCACCGCGCCCTCGGACAGCGTCGAGACGATGTCCTCGACCGACGTCTCGGCTGCGAGCTGAACCGGCGCGTCCGACAGCCCGAGCCGTTCGGCGCGCAGCCGAACCTGCGCGACCGCCTCTTCGCCGGAGATGTAGACGACGCGGTGCCCGGCGCGCGCGAGCAGGCTTGTGGCCTGCGTCAGCAGCGTCGACTTGCCGATGCCGGGATCGCCGCCGACCAGCAGCACCGAGCCGCGGACGAAGCCGCCGCCGGTCACGCGATCGAGCTCCGTCATGCCCGAGGACAGGCGCGGGGCGTCCTGGGTTTTTCCGGACAGGCTCTCCAGCGCGAACGTCCGCCCCTTGCGCTTGGAGCGGATCGACACCGGCACGCTGCCGGTCGTGTCCTCCTCGGCCAGCGTATTCCACTCGCCGCAAGACTCGCACTTGCCCTGCCAGCGGTTGTAGGCCGCGCCGCAGTTCTGGCAGACGAAGGAAAGTGTGTTCTTGGCCATGGGGACAGCGAGTTAGGGGGACAGCGAGTCGGGCGTTTCAGGTTTGCTGATAGCACGGAATGACGGTCGAGAGAGTGAGCCCGGGCGCACCCCGCATATCGCGGCTCGGCACGCCTGACAGCCGGCCCACCACAGCCGTGTCCTCGTGGACAGCCCGTCGATCGCACCCGAGTTTGCCGTCTGAGCGCAGCGCGGCTACGGCTGCGCCGCGTTCCAGAGCATGGAGAGGCCGGCGGCGATCATGATCGCGTCCATCACCACGCGGAACATCTCCGGCTTCAGGCGCAGCACGAAGCGTTTGGCAATGAAGGCGCCCGCCATCAACGAAGATCCAGCGACCAGGCCTTTGACGAACACCTCGCCGGTCAGCGCGCCGAACCGTTCGAAGGTCACGGATTTTGCGACATAGAGCCCGAGCGAAGAAGCCGCTTCGGTGGCGAGGAAAGCGCCCCGGGACAAGCCGTAGAACAGGAATAGCGGGACGCTGAGCGGACCGGTGGAGACGACGATGCCGGTGAGGTAACCGATGACGGCCCCGCCGATCGCCAGATGCCAGAGATTGGCCTTGAGATCGTGCCGCGCCAGCCAGTGTCGCACCGGCACCATCGCGATCAGGAAGACGCCGATGGCGAGATCGACGGCGTGCGAGGGCAGCGCCAGCAGCGTCCGCGCGCCGAGCACGGCGGCCGGAATGCCTGTCACCGAATAGGCCGCGCAGGCCCGCCAGTCGACCTCGCGCCACCAAGCCAGGATTCGAGAGAAGTTGGCCATGACGGCGGCCACCGCCATGATCGGCACCGCCTCCTTTGGCCCGTAGGCATAGACCAGCACCGGCATCAGCATGATCGACGAGCCCGTGCCGACGATGCCCGAAATGGTGCCTGCGACGAGGCCGACGATGAGGACGAAGAGAAAAGCCAAAACGGTCTCCACGAATCGGGAGAGTTTAGCCGCGGCCAGCGGCGCGGGTGAACCGCGAGGTGAGGGAACCCTATCTTGCCGAACGAGCCCGGCGTTAACCATCGCCGACGGTTTCAGTCTGAGCGAAATCGCTTCGAAGTTTCTTAAATCTTACTGGGTACCTCTCGTGGGCATAGTGACCTGGGGGACGAGTATGGGTAAGCGGGCCAAACGCGGAAAGGCGCAGACGTTCGCAATCCCGATGGCCGCGAGAGTTGCAATCGGCGCCGTGGCCGTTGCCGCGTTGGGGTACGGTTTGCTGTCTCGACCGACGAACGTGCAAGCGACACGAAAGCCGTCCGCGCACGAAGCCCAAGCGTCGTCAACTCCGGTTTACGTCGCAACGCCGGTTCATGCATCAGCTCCGGCTCCGACGCCGGCTCCGCTTCCGGCCCCGGCGCCTCTGGTCGAACCGCCCAAAGCGGCCGACGTTCCCGGAGCATTCGTTCGGCAGGTGGTTGACTACGCCAGCCGCCAGACGCCGGGCACCGTGATCATCGATACCAAGAACACATTCCTCTATTTCGTTCTGAACGACGCACAAGCACTGCGCTACGGCATCGGTGTGGGCCGCGAAGGTTTCACATGGTCCGGTGAGCAGACTGTGGCTCGCAAGGCAGAATGGCCCGATTGGCATCCGCCAGTTGAGATGGTTTCGCGTCAGCCCTATCTGCCGCGATTCATGGCAGGTGGCCCCGGCAACCCGCTCGGCGCGCGGGCGATGTATCTGGGCGACACCGAATATCGAATTCACGGCACCAACAAGCCCGATACGATCGGGAAGCGGGTCTCGTCCGGCTGTATCCGACTGACCAATGAGGACGTCGTTGACCTCTATGATCGCGTGAAAGTCGGCGCGAAAGTGATCGTGCTTCCGACAACCGTTGCCCGCCGACCACCCCAGGGAGCACCGGCCGACGCCGCTTTCCGATTACCGGACCCGGCATCGCCGTCGAACCGGCCATCGGCAACTCACGCGCAGATGCCGTCATCTGGACCGAGGATCGCCGAGGCTCAGTAATTCATCCTCGGTCCTCATCCTGCAACGGAGAACAAGGAGGCACTGCAAGTCGCCTACGAGGTCATCCGGTAGGCATAAGCATTACGGCTTGTAGGGCGGAGGACAGACGACCTCTCCCAGAGGACTTCTCCGGCACGGCTCAGTCACCCTGATTGCGGTATGAGTATAAGCGTAGCTCAATGCTGCGCCGGTTAGAGCCGCACCAAGGATTGCAATTTGCCATCGCAATTTCATGGCTTCGACTTCCCAAGAGGCGCATCGACGGGCTGCCCTTTCATATCAAACGAAGCCCTGTTGACGCGAAGGAGACGTTTCGGACATCAATCCATAGCTATTTTGGAAGGACCAAACCTTCCGTGCCATTTCGGAAGACGCACCTTGCCTCCTTATTATCCTGCCGCTCTTCAATTGTGATCAGGAAGGCAAGTTCCCATGAACGCCAAACCAACAATCGTTTTCTGCCACGGCATTTGGGCCGACGGCTCGTGCTTCAGTAAGGTCATCCCTGCATTGCAGGCCGATGGGCATGAGGTGATTGCCGTTCAATATGGTTTGGACTCTTACGAGGAGGATCTGGCGACGGTTAAGCGCACACTCAATCGTGTCGGTAGTCCTGTCCTCCTGGTCGGTCATTCTTACGGCGGGGCGACCATTACAGGCGCAGGCACGGATGAGCGCGTGGTCGGGCTGGTGTACATTGCAGCGGTCGCTCCGGATGCCGGCGAAACCGTACAGGATCAGCTCGACAAATATCCCTCGGACATTTTCTCTCGCGTCGAGGTGGCGGATGGGCGTGCCTGGATGCTTCCGAGTGGCACCGAGTTCTTCGCAGGCGATCTCTCCGACGCAGACCAGAAGCTGGTTTGGGCGACCCATTATGCGCCCGTCTATGATCTGTTCCAGCAGCAAAAGCTCAGCGCGGACAAGGTCGCGTGGAGATCGAAGCCAAGCTGGTACGTCCTGGCCACGAAAGACCACACGGTGCATCCCGATCTGCAACGTTGGGTCTCAAAGCGAATGGGAGCGACTGTTACCGAGGTCGCGAGCAGCCATGTGCCAATGCTGTCCCAGCCTGATGTGGTGATCGACGTCATACGCAAGGCGGCGGCCGCCGTTCAAAAGGGCTGATCGCAGTCACTGCGCTGAATGCGAAGGAGAGGTCGTTTGCGGGCGACCTCTCCTGTCCGGTGGGCGACGACTGCCTCCGGAGACATCCCGCCGGTGTTTTGCCCGGTTTCGGACTATGCGTAACCCTTTGATTTGCCAGCGGTCGGCTACTGTGCATGGGGTTGTTTTTCATGTTTTTGTTGAGTTGGCGCGGCAAGTCGGTGCTCGCAGCACGTGGAGCAAGGCCGGCTGCGCGCTGCTGACAGCATGTTGGCAGCAGGGTCCGGCTACGACCATCTCCTGACAAAACGGAGAGCGGGTCATGCGGGTCGAGGGAAGCTGTCATTGCGGTGAGACGGTGTTCGAGGTGACGGAGGCGCCCGCGAGCGTGACCCGTTGCACCTGCTCGCTCTGCGCCAAGCGCGGCGCGTTGTGGGCCTATTACACGCCGGCGCAGTTTCGGCTGCTGTCGCCCGCGGAGAACGTCGCGACCTATCTCTGGGGCAGCCGCACGGTCAAACACCATTTCTGCGCAAGCTGCGGCTGCGGTACCTATTCGGAGTCGCCGGACTGGTCGACCGGCAAGCCCGATTTCGACAATCCGAGGGTCGCCGTCAACGCGCACCTGTTCGACGAATTCGATCTGGAGGCCGTACCGGTGACCATGATTGACGGCAAGAATTTATGGTGAGCATGCGCTCTCGCGCATGTCTGCTGCTCGTCAGTGCTCTTGAGGCACTCTTGAAAAGCTGATCTGTTTCCGCCCGACAGAAAAGGGGAGGAAGCCGATGATGCGTCTTTTCGCGCGAGTGATGCTCGCGATGTGTCTGGCCGTTGTAGTCGGCTTCCATGCCCAGGCGCAGACCAAGCCCAAGGTCACGACATCAGGACCGGATTTCCCCAAGACCGCGCTGTTCGTCGGCAACAGCTTCTTTTACTACAACAACGGCATGCCCGGGCATCTCTCCTTCATGGAGCGGGCTGCGTATCCTGAAAACAAGGCGGCCTATCGCAACACCATGGCAACGATCGGCGGCTCCGGCCTCGATTGGCACGACATGGAGAACCTGCTGCGGGCGGGCGGCCTCGGCGCCTATTCGTTCGACGAGCAGAATAACGTCGTCTTCAACAAGCCGGGCAGGCAGTACGACGCCGTCGTGATGATGGATTGCAGCCAGTGCCCGATCCATCCGCAATTGAAGGACGCGTTCGCGACCTTCGCGAAGAAGGACGGCGAGATCGTCCGCGCCCATGGCATGCGGCCGGTCCTGTTCATGTCCTGGGCTTACGCCGACAAGCCTGAGATGACGGAAGCGTTGGCCGAGGCCTACACGATCGCCGGCAATGCCAATGATGCGCTGGTGATCCCCGCAGGACTTGCTTTCGCGCGCGTGCGCAAGCTGCAGCCCGAGCTAAATCTGTATGCGCCGGACAAGCGGCACCCGAGCCCCGTAGGCACGTATCTGGCGACCTGCGTGACGTTCGCCGCGCTGACCGGCCGCTCGCCGGTCGGCAATTCCTACACGATGGGAGTGGACGCACCGACGGTGGAGCTGCTGCAAAAAGCAGCGTGGGACACAGTGCAGGAGTATTACGGGCTTTGACCTAGCGCAGCACGACCCACGCCGGTGCGTGGTCGCTCGCGCCTTCCTCGCCGCGAACCTTCTTGTCCACGCCGGCTTTTGCGAGGCGTGAGGCGAGGGCAGGGCTGAGCAGGAGATGATCGAGCCGCAGGCCCGCATCGCGCGGCCAGCGGTTTCGCTTGTAATCCCAGAAGGTGTAGATGCGCTGCTCCGGGTGCAGTTCGCGGATCGCGTCACACCAGCCTTGTGCCAGCAGCGAGGCAAAAGCCGCACGGCTCTTCGGCTGGATCAAGGCATCCTTGTCCCACGAGCGCGTCGGATAGATGTCGATCTCATCAGGCGCAACGTTGTAGTCGCCGGCGAGCACCACGGGCAGGTCCTGCTTGATCAACGTTTTGGCGTGGCGCTTGAGTCGCGCGAACCAGTCGAGCTTGTAGTCGAATTTCGGTCCCGGCTGCGGATTGCCGTTCGGCAGGTAGATGCTGGTGACGATGACACCGCGTACCGCGGCCTCGATGTATCGCGCTTCGTGATCGGCAGGCTTTCCCGGCAAGCGATCGCGGGTGAGAACGGGCTCGGCATTGCGGGCCAGAATGGCGACGCCGTTCCAGGTCTTCTGTCCACACCACACAGCGCCGTAACCTGACTTTTCGATCGCGGCCGCCGGAAATTCGCCATCACTTGCCTTCAACTCCTGAAGTGCGACGACATCGGGCTTCGCCGTTCGCATCCATGCCAACAGATTGGGCAGGCGGCGATTGATGTTGTTGATGTTGAACGTCGCGATCTTCATGTAGAGCTACCGGCTCCTGCCTTCCGCTTCCGGAGAAACAATGTCCAAGTTGAGCTTTGCCGTTATCGCCGTCGCCGTTGCGTTCTCCGGGGTCGCCTCGGCACAATCATCCGATCCGCGCGGCGCGTGCAAGGCGGACTATGACAAGTTCTGCGCCGGCCTTGCGCCGGGCGGTGGCATCGTCGCCTGCCTCAACGGCAAGCGCGATCAGCTCAGCGCAACTTGCAAGACGGCGCTGGACAGCAGGAAGAAGAAGTAAGCGGCGCGCCGCTCAGCCCGGCAGCGGCGGCGGGCTTGCGGGCTGCTCGATCGGCGGCGGAGCGGGCGTCTGCTGCTCGACCCCCTGCGCGGGAGCCGGCTTGGCCAGCGGCTCCACCACATTCCCGCCTTTGTAGATGCGGGCGTAGCGGCGACCGAGGCTGGTCAGCACCTCGTAGCCGATCGTTCCGAAATGATGCGCGAGCTCGTCGACGGTGATGCCCTCGCCGAGCAGCGTCACCATGTGGCCGCGCCGCGCCGCATTCGGCGGCAGATCGGTGATGTCGATCGCGATCAGGTCCATCGAGACGCGGCCGGCGACCGGACAGCGCTTGCCGGCGACGATGACCTCGGCGCCGCGGGTGCCGTCATTGGAGCTTGCGGCGCGGAAATAGCCGTCGGCATAACCGACCGCGATGATCGCGAGTTTCGTCGGCCGCCGTGCGGTCCAGGTGCCGCCATAGCCGACGCTCTCGCCACGCTCGACATTGCGGATCTGCACGATGCGGGCCTTGAGATCGACCACCGGCTGCATCGGATTGTCGGCTTCCGGCGTCGGGTTGACGCCGTAGAGCGCGGCGCCCGGCCGCACCATGTCGAACTGGAAGGGCGCGCCGAGGAAGACGCCGGACGAATTGGCGAGCGCCGCCGGCACGCCGGAGAATTCGCTGGCGATGCCGCGGAAGGCCGCGAGTTGCTTGGCATTCACCGGGCTGTTGAGTTGCTCGGCCGCAACCAGATGGCTCATTACCAGCGTGATGCCGTGATCGCCGGCGTTGATGCGGGGGATGATGGCCTGCGCTTCCGCAAGCGTCAGGCCGAGCCGGTTCATGCCGGTGTCGATGTGGATGGCGGCGCCACCGGTCCAGCCGGTGCGGCGACAGAACACGTCCCATTCGGCAAGTTCGTTGAGATCGCCGATCACGGGGCGGCAATTGATCTGGGCGTAGTGCTCGCCGGTGTTCTGGAAATAGCCACCGAGCACGTAGATCGTGGGCTCTGGCACCGCCGCGCGCACCTTGCGCGCTTCCTCGATGGTGGCGACGAAGAAGGTCTTGCAGCCGGCCTTGTTCAGGGCACGCGCGACCTGCTCGGCGCCGCAGCCATAGGCGTCTGCCTTGATCACCGCCGAGCATTCGGCCGGCACCGCCGTCTTCTCGAGCTTGCGCCAATTGGCGATGATGGCGTCGAGATCGACGGTGAGTACGCCGCCAAAGGTCGCGAGCGCGGCAGCCTGATTGGCCTCCGCGGAGAGAAGGCCGGATTGCGGGATGATTTTCGGGTCGGACGCCATTGTCATGGCGCCGTTTTACGCAAGAGGACGGTCAGGTTCAACCCAGGGAACTCAGTAGTCGCCGCCGCTGCGGTCCGGCACCTGGCTGTCCGGCGCAAGGTCGCCGAACCGTGTGATCGACGCTTCGAAGGCCAGATCGACGGTGCCGGTCGGGCCGTGGCGCTGCTTGCCGATGATGACTTCGGCCTTGCCATGCGCAAGATCCATGTCCAGGCGCCATTTTTCGTGCTCGGGTGTGCCCGGGCGCGGCTCCTTGTTTCCGAGATAATATTCCTCGCGGTAGACGAACAGTACGACGTCGGCGTCCTGCTCGATCGAGCCGGATTCGCGCAGGTCCGACAGCTGCGGCCGCTTGTCGTCGCGCGACTCGACTTGGCGCGAGAGCTGCGAGAGCGCAATCACGGGCACGCTCAGTTCCTTGGCGAGCGCTTTCAGACTGGTCGTGATCTCGGTGATTTCCTGCACGCGGTTTTCGCTGCGCTTGCCCGAACCCGACAAGAGCTGGATGTAGTCGATGACGATGAGGTCGAGGCCCTTCTGCCGCTTCAGCCGGCGGGCGCGCGCCATGAGCTGCGCAATCGAGAGGCCGCCGGTCTCGTCGACATAGAACGGCAGCGACTGCAGCTCGATCGAGACTTCGCGGATCTTCTCGAAATCGGCCTCCGAGATGCCGCCGCGGCGGATCGACGAGGAGGGGATGCCGGTGCGCTCGGCCACGATACGCGTGGCGAGCTGGTCGGCCGACATTTCGCAGGAGAAGAAGCCGATGACGCCGCCATGGGCTGCCTTCATGGTGCCGTCGGCCTGGAGTTCACCGACATAGGCCCGGGCGACGTTGTAGGCGATATTGGTTGCAAGCGACGTCTTGCCCATGCCGGGACGGCCGGCGACGATGATGAGGTCGGAGTGCTGCAATCCGCCCATCTTGGTGTCGAGGTCGCGCAGGCCGGTCGAGATGCCCGACAGCTTTCCGTCGCGCTGGAACGCTTTTGCGGCCAGATCGACCGCAAGCGTCAGCGCCTGCGAAAATTTCTGGAAGCCTCCGTCATAGCGGCCGGATTCGGCGAGTTCGTAGAGGCGGCGCTCGGCGTCCTCGATCTGCGCCCGCGGCGCGAAGTCGACCGGGGCGTCATAGGCGACATTGACCATGTCCTCGCCGATGCCGATCAGGTCGCGCCGCAATGCCAGATCGTAGATGGTGCGCCCATAATCCTGCGCATTGATGATGGTGGTCGCTTCGGCGGCGAGACGCGCCAGATATTGCCCGATGGTCATGCCGCCGATATCGGTGTCGGCGGGCAGGAAGGTCTTCAGTGTGACGGGCGTCGCGATCTTGCCCATCCGGATCAGGCTCGAGGCAGTCTCGAAGATGGTCTGGTGCAGCGGCTCGAAGTAATGCTTCGGCTCTAGGAAATCGGAGACGCGGTAAAACGCGTCGTTGTTGACCAGGATCGCGCCCAGAAGGCTCTGTTCCGCTTCAATATTATGCGGCGCGCTTCGATAGGCGGGGGTTCCGGCTTCGGGCGCGAGTTTGAGAACGTTCGAATCAGTCAGGGCCATGGGCGAGCGATAGCAATTTTCTGGGGCGGATGCGGGGCCGGGATAAAGCGCCGCCTCAGACCAAAGCGGAAGCGAAAGCTGGCCGCTATCAACCGATCATTAAAATGGTGGATGATTGCCCGCCGCACCACGCGCCGCGCTTGACGGATTTTCGTGGAACCAGGTCGCCGCCTAAAGCGGCCGCTACCGTGCCGCGGAAAACGCCGGATGAAGTGAACCTGATGGGTGGGCGGGCCGACATATCGAGACGCGCGCGGATGACGCACGCTGGGCGCTTTCGGCTCGGTTCAGACCAGCAGGAGGTAGACCAGCGCAACCAGAGCCGCCCCGACGCCGGTAGCAATCAGGGCGTAATCGGTGCGGAGGTCGTCCTGCACGTCGAATGAGGTTTTGGTCTCGTCGCTCATGGCGACGGTCTAAGCCAGGGCCGACGAGACTTATGTGAAGCAGATCACATCTCCCCGGATTCTTTCGGGGGTACAGCCGGAACAGGTTAGCGGGCGGGGGGTTGTCTCCCGATCTGCCACCAGGGAACGAGGCAAGCGATGCGGCCAGAACGGCAGCCCCGGAATTGGCGAAGCGAAGCAGGCAGCCGACTTTGGCTGTCGGGGCTGATCGCGGCCATGGAGCACGCTGAGCGGCCGGAAGTCCGTCGGGAACCGGTCGCCCCCGAAATCCTGAAGGCACTGCGGATGCAATTGGCCTTAACGGCCTCTTACCGGTCCGCACCGATTTCGACCCTGCGCCACTAGGACTTATTCACCAGCCAGCTTCAGCCTCGGCGTGGCACCGGCTTCGACGGCCCGCAGTCGGGCTTCTTCACGCGCGATGTAGTTGCGTGTCGTCGGCACGACGCCTTGACGCCGGGTGAGTTGAATCTGGAAGTTCATCATATGCTGCTTGCGGAACGTCATCTCGCTGGCTGCCAGATAGAATTCCCACATCAGCGCGAAGCGCTCGTCATACAGCTGCACGGCTTCTTCGCGCCGCGCCATGAAGCGCTCGCGCCATGCCTTCAGCGTTTCGGCGTAATGCAGACGCAGAATCTCGATGTCGCAGACCAGCAGGCCTGCCCGCTCGATCGCCGGCAGCACCTCCGAGAGGGCGGGGATGTAGCCGCCGGGAAAGATGTATTTGGCGATCCAGGGATTGGTGGAATCCGGGCCCTGCGAACGGCCGATCGAGTGCAGCAGCATGACGCCGTCCTTGTCCAGCAACTCGGCGCAGCGCCGGAAGTAGGTGTCGTAGAAGCGGGCGCCGACATGCTCCAACATGCCGACCGAGACGATGCGGTCGAACGGGCCGGCGATGTCGCGATAGTCCTGAAGCAGGAATTTGGCCGATCTGGTCAGGCCCTTTTCGGCTGCGCGCGCATTGGCGATCTGCAACTGCTCGGTCGACAACGTGACGCCGGTGACGTCAGCACCTGCGATCTCGGCGAGATAGAGCCCAAGTCCGCCCCAGCCCGAGCCGATGTCGAGGACGCGCTGGCCGTCCCTGACGAGCAGCTTTGCGGCGATGTGCCGTTTCTTGGCGAGCTGCGCATCGTCGAGCGTGCTCTCCGGCGTCTCGAAATAGGCGCAGCTATATTGCTTGTCGGCGTCGAGGAAGAGCGAATAGAGCCTCGCATCGAGATCGTAATGGTGTGCGACGTTGCTGCGGGAGCGCGGGCGCGGATTGAACTGCTTCAGGTGCCGCACCAGATAGCGCAGGTGCCACCAGGGTTTTGCCCAGTGCGGCAATAGGTCGGGTTGATCGAGCAGGATCGCGAGGGCATCAGCTATGGTGCCGTGCTCGACGACGAACTCGCCGTCCATGTAGGCCTCGCCAAGCCCGAGCTCGGGATTGACGAGGATCTTCCGCTCTGCGTCCGCGGTGACGAAGCGGACTGCGACCGGTTTGCCCGAGCCATCGCCGACGGTGAACTTCGAGCCCTTCGCCGTGGTCACCGTCATCGACCCGCGGCGGATGAATTGAGACAGGAATTGACGCAACAATCGATCCATCGGCACCCATCCTCTCGAGCGAACCCGAAGAGATGCGACTAACCCGGCCTTTACACCCTACGCCCGGGCATCTCAGCGGTTCCTATGCGTTTGCATCTAGATCTAGGGAGGTGTCCCGGGCCCGCTATTGCGCTGTGCTCAAAGCGGATATTCCAAAACCGCTTAATCACATCCTTGCGCGCGGAGCCTGCTTCCATTCGCGGCTCAATCGGATAAAAGGTGACCCGCTGCGGCGCCGCCTGCCGGCTGCACCTCTCGGAATTCAATGGAGATGATGGGAATGTCGAGCCGAGCGCTCAGCCTCGCGATGGTCTTGCTTCTGATCGGCTTCGGCGCGACCGACACCGTTCTCGCGCAGGCGACGAACCTCGAGGCCGGCAAGGCCCCATCCCAGCTTTTCGCGCAGACCTGCAATGCATGTCACAAGAGCCCGCGCGGCCTGTTGAAGACGGTGGCGCCGGGCTCCTTGCCGGGCTTCCTGCGTCAGCATTACACGACCAGCCCCGACATGGCCGGCGTGCTTGCCTCTTACCTGGTCTCCAACGGAGCCACCGACACCCGCTACCAGGCCAAGGACGGCAAGGACAAGAAGGACGGCGCCAAGGACAAGGAAGCCGCTACCAATCCCGCGCAGTCCCCTGAACATCAGGGCCGCCGGCAGCGTTCCCAGGAATCCGCCAAGCCGGAAGGCGAGGGCGCCGCTCCCGCGGCCGAGGGCGCGCGTCAGAAGCGCGCTGCGCGGCCGGCCGAAGAAGGAACGAAGGACGGCGCGAAGCCCGAGGGCCAGGCTGCACCCGAAGGGCGCAAGGCGAAGCGTCTCGGCAAGCGCGGCAAGCCGGGAAGTGATGAGGCGCCGAAGGTCGATGCCGCGGCGCCGACAGCAGACGACAAGAAGAGCGAGCCGAACGTCGAGTCCAAGCCCGAGACAAAGCCCGAGACTGCGAAGGTGGATTCCGGCGAGGCTAAATCCGAAGGCAGCAAACCCGAAGGCAGCAAGCCGTCCGAGAAGCCCGCCGAGGCCAAGCCGGAAAGCGCCAAGGTGGAGCCGCGCGGCAGCGAAGCTCCGGCGTTGCGGCCCGACCCGGTGCCGCAGGTGACGCCGGCAGCACCGTCCGCCGAGAAGCCCGCCGAGCCAGCTGCGCCCAAGGCGGCAGAAGAGGCTGCTCCCAAGCCCGCCGCGAGGTCCGAACCGCCAGCGAAGTCGCAGGAGCCGGCGCCCGCGACCGCTGCGGCGCCACCGGCGCCAGCCGAATCGTCCGGTCCGCCGACGCCGCCGATTTCGCGATAGGCGACCACATTTTTAGCCATGTGAAGGCCGCGCGCTCGGGCGGCCTTCGTCGTCTTGACCGCAACGATTGATCGCAGCAGCGATCTCGCGCGGCCAGCCGGCGCTGACGGCCGAATACAAGCTCAATCTGTTGTCGCCCGCGGTCCGCAAGAAACTGATCTGCCGGGCGAGGGTGATCAAGCCGGGGCGTCAGGTCTCCGTGGTCGCCGCCGGCGTTTTCTACGTCAGCGACGGCGTCGAGAAGCACACGGCAATGGCGCTCACGTCGATCGCGATGCTGAGCGAGGACGTTGCTGCCACAACGAAAAGCCCGGCCGCCTGAGGCGACCGGGCTTCGAAAGCCTGCGCGAACGAGCGCGAGGCTTACTTCTCGGTCTCTTCAGCAGCCGGTGCCGGCTCGGCGTCGTCCTGCTGGGCTTCGGGGTCGAAGAACTCGCCGGCGGCTGCGATCGCTTCGGCCGCAGCATCCCGGTCTTCGTTACGGCTCGAGATGTCCTCGCCGCGGTTGATGCGCTCGGCCTCGTCCTGGCTGCGCGCCACGGTGACACTGATCTCGATCTCGACCTCGGGGTGGATGGCGACCGTGATGGTGTGCTTGCCGATGGTCTTGATCGGCGCGTCGAGCTGAACCTGCGGGCGGGACAGTGAAACGCCGTCGGCTTCGAACGCCACGACGATGTCGCGCACGTTGACCGAGCCGAACAGTTGGCCGGCTTCCGAAGCCTGACGGATCACGATGATGTTCTTGCCCTGGATCTTCTCGGCGACCTTGGACGCCTCGCCCTTGGACTCAAGGTTGCGAGCCTCGAGCTCGGCCTTCATGCCGTCGTACTTGGCACGGTTGTCGGCGGTGGCGCGCAGCGCCTTGCCGCGCTTGAGCAGGAAATTGCGGGCATAGCCGTCGCGAACCTTCACGACTTCGCCCATGTGACCGAGCTTGTTGACGCGTTCCAGCAAAATGACTTCCATATTCGTTCTCCTTTGATGTGTTGAGTGAGTTGGAATTTCGAACTTGAACTTTCGGGCTTGAACTCAAGAGGTCGGCAGCGGCGGCGGCTGGCGCGTACGAAGGAAGCGTTCGCGGAGGCCGAACACGGCATCGGCGAGGCCGAGGATCACCATCGCGATGACTGGCCATCCGAACACGACCACGACGGCGTAGGTCGAGCCGAGCCAGAAGGTGCGGCTCTTCAGCGCCAGCGTCAGCGTATGCAACACGGCAAAGCCGGTCAGTGCGTATCCCATCATTAGCGCCGCCGTCGCGATCTGCGCCACGATCGCAAGCAGTCCGCCGGTGAAGCAGAAGGCGAGCGCGATGCAGAGCGCCACGAGCGTCATCGGCGGCAGCTCCGCCGTCATCAGGTCCGGCCAGGGGCGCCGCAGCCGGCCGGACGTCGCCGTCACCTTGGTGCTGAGCCAGAGGTTGAGGGTCAGCGTCATCATCGCGACGATGGTGGCGCCGGCCGGCAAGATCCGCACCAGTGCGCCGACGAATTGGTCGGTCTCGCCGGAGCTCTGCGGGTCGGCGGCTCGGAGGAGGCGCATCAGGCCACGGCGCAGCGTGCCCGTGATGGTCTCGGCGTCTGTGCCGATCGTGAGCAGGGCGGCGATCGTGGTCAGTGTGGCGAAGCCTGCGATCCACAGCAGGATGCGGCCGACCGGATACCACTCGAGCGCTGGCTCAGTGGCGGCCTCCGGCGCGGCGGGTCCGACCTGCCGGCTGAGCAGGACGAGATGGCCGAGCCACCAGGCCGGCAATGCGACGGTGAGGGCAAAGGCGATGCAGTAGGGCAGGCCGAACAGGGCGCCGAGGCCAACCGCGGCGGCGATGCCGCCGAGGCTCGCGCAAAGCGGTCCCCAGCCGATCGAAGCGACCATCAGCGGCAGCGGTGCGAGATAGAACAGGACGAGCGAGATCAGCGCGCCCGAAGCGATCGAGGCGAACATCAGGGCCGACGCAGCGCCGGCGATCAGGGCTATCAGTCCAAAGGCCATCATCAGCTGTCCCGCTCCCTTCGAGCGGTTAGAGGCATCTCGCCCCAACCATCGGCGACCGGACGATCCGGAAGCCTTATGAGAAACTAGGTCGTACGGCCGGCGGCGATGTCGTCGCCGGCCGTATTCGTCTTAGCGAATGACGTAGGGCAGCAGGCCCAGGAACCGCGCGCGCTTGATGGCGCGGGCAAGCTCACGCTGCTTCTTCGCGGACACCGCGGTGATGCGGCTCGGCACGATCTTGCCGCGCTCGGAGACGTAGCGCATCAGCAGCTTGGAGTCCTTGTAGTCGATCTTCGGAGCATTCGCGCCCGTGAACGGGCAGCTCTTGCGGCGACGGAAAAACGGGCGGCGTGCACCAGCTTCAGCCATTGTTCTTACTCCCCATCCGTCGTGGTGGTGGTGGTGGTTTCAACGTCTTCGCGCGGACGGCGCGGACCGCGGTCACCGCGGAAGCCGCCACCTTCACGATCGCCACCACGGAAACCACCCTCGCGGTCGCCACGGAAGCCACCGCCTTCGCGATCGCCACGGAAGCCGCCGCCACGGTCGTCACGCTCGCGGTCACGATCGGCCTTGCGCATCATCGCGGACGGGCCTTCCTCGAGCTCCTCGACGCGAACGCTGAGATAGCGGATCACGTCTTCGCTGATGCGCTCCTGGCGCTCGATCTCGGCGATCGCCGCGGACGGCGCGTCGATGTTGAGCAGCACGAAATGCGCCTTGCGGTTCTTGTTCATGCGGTAGGTGAGGGAGCGTACGCCCCAATTCTCAGTCTTGGTGACCTTGCCGCCGAGACCTTCGACGATGCCGGTCATCTGCGCAGTCAGCTCTTCGACCTGCTGCGTGCTCGCGTCTTGGCGCGCGAGAAAAACATGCTCATAGAGAGCCATGGAAGTCCTTTCCTCATGTTGGCGCATCGCCCGGCGTCAAGCCCTTAAGAGGCCTTCGGAAAGGACTCTGGGATTAAGCTCAGAAGGCGGAAACACGGGACGACGGGCCGACTGGCCCTGCCACACCAAAATCACGAATGATTTGCTGAGACCGTCCGTTCAGCTCCCGGCCGGGGTCTGCGGATGGGCGCGTTATACGGATTTCGGCTGGCTTGGCAAGGTTGCAGGCGGCGGTTTCGGCGCGGATGGTCCCGATGCGGGCGGCTGGAACCACCGCGGACCACCATACCGGCTTGATTTATTTGTTTGTATGTCATACAAATAAGTCTAAAGGGAGCGAACCCCAATGGCAGAAAAGCCGGCCCATGAGCCGCTAGAGGCGGCAGGCGACCCCAAGCACGCCGCCCGCGCCACGCGGTCGGCCGGCCGCAAAATGCGCTCGCTGCTGCTGGATGCCGCGAGCCCGCTGTTTCGGGAGCGGGGGCTGTCGGGTACGGCGATCACCGACATCGCAGCCGCTGCGAACGCATTCCCGAGCCAGATCACCTATTATTTCCGCACCAAAGAGGCGCTGTTCGTCGAATGCGCCTGCCGCGAACTGCTGTACCTGGCGCGGGCGACCGAGCAGGCGGCGCTGAAGGCGCGCACGCCGCAGGACTATACGCACGCGCTGGCCGAGACCGTCACAGCTAGCGATTCGGTCGCCTTCTTCGCCGAGGCGCTGACGCTGACGCGGCGGCGCCAGGATCTCGCGCCGCTGGTCGAGCGCACCATCGAGCGCCTGCACAGTGAAGGTGCGCGGGCCTATGCGAGCCAGGTCGCGCGGCACGGCTGGCGCTCCCTGCGCGCGTCCGATGAGAGCTCGCGGCGGTTCTGGGCCGTCGCCATCGGAATCATCCTCGAAGGCTACGCCATGGGCCGTTCGCCCGAGGCGCTGTGCGCCGAGATGCTGCGCGTGCTGGGCGAGCAAGCGAAATCCAATCATGACGCTGCGCGCTTGCGCCTCGTCGACGCGCGCGACGCATCGAGCAATTCGAATGAGGAGAGTTAGGCCATGACTGCGCTTCGCATGCGTGCCCGCGATTTCCTGACCGACGATCAACTTGCCGACGTGCGCCGGCGCGTGACCTGGAAAGGCGTCGCGCTGATCGCGCACGCCTGGGCGCTCATCCTCGCCGCAATCGCCTTGGTCGCGTGGTGGCCCAATCCGATCACCTATATTGTCGCGGTCGCCATCATCGGCTCGCGCCAGCTCGGGCTCGCGATCCTCATGCATGACGGCGCGCATGGCTGCCTGTCCGCCGACGAGAAAACCAATCTGACCTTGAGTCAGTGGTTCTGTGCCTATCCTCTGTTTGCGGAGACGCGCAGCTACCGGCGCTATCACCTTCAGCATCATGCGCGCACGCAGCAGGAGAATGATCCCGATCTCGTGCTGTCGGCGCCGTTTCCGATCACGAAGCTCAGCTATCGCCGCAAGTTCATTCGCGATCTCACCGGGCAGACCGGCTACCAGCAGCGCAAGGCGCAGTTGCTCAATGCGCTGGGGCCGAAGGACTGGCCGTTGCGACAGCGCGCGGCGCATTTTTGGGAGAAGCTCGGCCCGCAATGTCTGGTCAATGGCGCGATGTTCGCCGCGCTCACGGCCGCCGGCGTGTGGTGGGCCTATCCGCTGCTATGGCTGGTGCCGCTCCTGACCTGGATGATGGTCATCACCCGCATCCGCAACATTGCCGAGCACGCGGTCGTGCCCGACAGCAGCGATCCCTTGCGCAATACCCGCACCACGTACGCCAATTTCTTCGAACGTCTGTTCATCGCGCCGTATTACGTGAACTACCACCTCGAACATCATCTCCTGTTCTACGTGCCCTGCTACAATCTGCCCAAGGTGCACCGCCTGCTGAGCGAGAGCCGGCATGCGGGCCGCATGGAGGTGCAACCGAGTTACGCAGCCGTGCTGCGGCTTGCGACCGCGAAGCCGAACCGCGATGACCGGCCGGGGCAATTGGTCAACAGCGCGCGCCGCGCGCAGGCGGGGTCCGAGGTCGACGCCAACCAGACGGCCGGCGGATTCTAGGGACCCGTCTCTCCAGTCGAAGGCTGCTAGGTGAGTGCTGATCGAAGTTCCTATCTTGGCTTGACATTCCGGCCCCGGACAGTGTCTACGGCCCCCTTTGGAGCATGATCCGGAACCATGGCCTAAGGCCGTGCGTCATCGGCTGCCGGTTCTCGCAGGGATCACGTCCGACAAGCAGGGAGCGCCGATGACGGCAGCATTCACATTTCCGGGGCAGGGTTCCCAGGCGGTCGGCATGGGCAAGGCCCTAGCGGATGCCTTTCCGGCGGCGCGCGCCGTGTTCGACGAGGTCGATGCCGCGCTGGGGGAGAAGCTGACGGCGACTATCTGGGATGGTCCGGCCGAAACCCTCCAGCTCACCCAAAACGCCCAGCCGGCCCTCATGGCGGTGTCCGTCGCCACCCTGCGCGTGCTGGAGGTCGAAGCCGGGTTTTCCGTGGGGCGGGATGCGGCCTTCGTCGCCGGCCACTCGCTCGGTGAATATTCGGCGTTGGCCGCGGCCGGCAGCCTGACGATTTCCGACACCGCGCGGCTGCTTCGCATCCGCGGTCTCGCAATGCAAAAAGCCGTGCCGGTGGGCGTCGGTGCGATGGCCGCTCTGCTCGGCCTCGACTACGAGGCCGCCGTGGCGGTGGCGGACGAGGCCGCTCAGGGGCAGGTCTGCCAGGCCGCCAACGACAATGGCGGCGGGCAAGTGGTCGTCTCCGGCGACAAGGCCGCGGTCGACCGCGCCGTCGAGATCGCCAAAACCAAGGGCGCCAAGCGCGCGATGTTGCTGCCGGTGTCCGCCCCGTTCCATTGCAAGCTGATGCAGCCGGCTGCCGACGCGATGGCGGAGGCGCTGGCCAAGGTCACGATCAAGCCCCCGGCGGCCCCGCTGGTGTCGAACGTGCTGGCGAGCGCGATCGTCGATCCCGACGAGATCCGCCGCCGCCTGGTCGAGCAGGTCACCGGCACCGTGCGCTGGCGCGAGTCGGTTGCCTATATGGCGGGGCAGGGCGTTACCCGTTTCTTCGAGATCGGTGCCGGCAAGGTGCTGACCGGCCTCGTCAAGCGTATTGCGGACGGTGCCCTCGGCGTTGCGGTCGGTGGTCCCAACGACATTGCCGCCGCAAAGGATGCATTGGCCGCTGCGAAGCAGGCCTGAGGCGCGATGATTCGTCGTCGCGCTTGAGTTCTTTAGTTGACGCACGATCCTTTCGGAAAATCGCTGCGCACGTTTCCGGATCGTGCCTTGGAGGAGTTATCGATGTTCGATCTGACTGGCAAAAAGGCGCTTGTCACCGGCGCAACCGGCGGCATCGGCGGCGCGATCGCACAAGCGCTTCACGCGCAGGGCGCCACCGTCGCGATATCGGGGACGCGCAAGGAAGTGCTGGATGAGCTTGCCGGCAAGCTCGGCGAGCGCACCCATGTGCTGCCCTGCAATCTCTCCAAGGCCGACGAGGTCGAGGCGCTGGTGCCCGCTGCGGAAGCGGCGATGGGACAGGTCGACATCCTCGTCGCCAATGCCGGCATCACGCGCGACAATCTCTTCGTGCAGCTCCGTGACGAGGACTGGGAGGAGGTCATCAACATCAATTTGACCTCGACCTTCCGGCTTGCCCGCGCCGCCACCAAATTGATGATGCGCAAGCGCTTCGGCCGCATCATCGCCATCACCTCGGTGGTCGGCGTCACCGGTAACCCGGGGCAGGGCAATTATACCGCATCGAAGGCGGGCCTGATCGGCATGATCAAGACGCTGGGTGCCGAATACGCCAAGCGCGGCGTCACCGCAAACTGCATCGCGCCCGGCTTCATCAAGACACCGATGACCGATGCGCTCAACGACAAGCAGCGCGAAACGATTCTGACCAAGGTTCCGGCCAATCGCCTGGGGACGCCAGAGGACATCGCGGCGGCCGCCGTCTACCTGAGTTCGAACGAAGCGGCCTATGTCACCGGCCAAACCATCCACGTCAACGGCGGCATGGCCATGATCTGACGCCTCATGCCGCACCGCCCCCTTGGGCAGCCGAATGCGGCAAACGGCCGTTTCCGGAGCGAAATGAGGCTTGTAGTCAACGCAATTGAAGTATGATAACCGGACCTTCAACGGATGGGCAAAGAACGCCATTGCAGGTTTTTGAAACCCTGTATATTGGCGATGCGGAGCCTTGGCCGTCATTCGCCGGGCCTGCATCGGTTAGGATGGGGCCAAATCAAAGTTCGTAAGCGAAGGCAGTCAACGACCACGACGGCTCGTATCGTCCCGGGGGGTCGGGTCTACAGGGAACAACACGAGGTTATGCAATGAGTGAGATTGGCGAGCGGGTTAAGAAGATCGTGGTCGAACACCTTGGTGTTGAACCCGAGAAGGTTGTCGATGCTGCGAGCTTCATCGACGACCTCGGCGCCGACAGTCTGGACACCGTCGAGCTGGTGATGGCGTTCGAAGAGGAATTCGGTTGCGAGATTCCGGACGATGCCGCGGAAACGATTCTTACCGTCGGCGATGCCACCAAGTTTCTCGAGAAGAACGCGAAGAGCTAAGGCTCTTCATTTTCGCGGGGACAACATTGAAACCGGACGGACCGCCCAACAGCGGTCAGCCGGTTTCTTGTTATTGGCCGTGAATATTTCGATGCGGAGTTTTCGGATATGAGACGGGTTGTCGTCACGGGTCTTGGCATGGTTTCGCCACTCGGCTGCGGTGTCGAGCCGACCTGGAAACGCATCCTCGACGGCCAAAGCGGCGCACGCAGGATCGAGAGCTTCGATGTCTCGGATCTTCAAACCAAGATCGGCTGCACGGTCGTGCGCGGCGACGGCACCAACGACACTTTCAATCCCGACATCTGGATGGAGCCGAAGGACCAGCGCAAGGTCGACGACTTCATCATCTTCGGCATGGCCGCGGCCGGCCAGGCACTCGACGATGCCAACTGGCACCCCGAGACCGAAGAGGACAAATGCGCTACCGGCACGATGATCGGATCCGGCATCGGCGGCCTCAACGGCATCGCCGAGACTGCGGTCCTGCTGAAGGAGCGCGGGCCACGCCGGGTCTCGCCGTTCTTCATTCCGGGGCGCCTAATCAATCTCGCCTCCGGCTATGTCTCGATCAAGCACGGACTGAAGGGGCCGAACCATTCGGTGGTCACGGCCTGCTCGACGGGTGCTCACGCGGTCGGCGATGCCGCCCGCCTGATCGCGCTCGGCGATGCCGACGTCATGGTTGCCGGCGGCGCGGAATCGCCGATCGGCCGCATCGGCATTGCCGGCTTCAACGCCGCGCGTGCGCTCTCGACAGCCTTCAACGAAACGCCTGAGAAGGCCTCGCGTCCCTACGACAAGGACCGGGACGGCTTCGTGATGGGCGAGGGCGCCGGCGTCCTCGTCCTTGAAGAGCTCGAACATGCCAAGCGCCGCGGCGCGAAGATCTATGCCGAGGTGATCGGCTACGGTCTCTCGGGCGATGCCTACCACATCACCTCGCCGTCACCCGACGGCGACGGCGGCTTCCGCAGCATGGCGGCGGCGCTCAAGCGCGCCGGCCTCACCGCGTCCGATCTCGACTACATCAACGCGCACGGCACCTCGACACCGCTCGGTGACGAGATCGAGCTCGGTGCGGTTGAACGCCTGCTCGGCAATGCCGCTTCGAAGGTCGCGATGTCTTCGACCAAGTCGTCGACCGGTCACCTCTTGGGCGCGGCCGGCGCGATCGAGGCGATCTTCGCCATTCTCGCGATTCGCGATAATGTCGTGCCGCCGACCATCAACCTGGACAATCCGTCGGTCGAAACTGCGATTGATCTCGTGCCGCATCAGGCGAAGAAGCGCGAGGTCAACGTCGCGTTGTCGAATTCTTTTGGTTTTGGCGGTACCAACGCATCGGTCATCTTCCGGCGTCTGGTCCATTAGTTTGTCGTTGCGACGAATCCACCGTTTTGCCGTATTCGGCGATAGTCATGGAAGCGGGCGCGTGCATTGGCTCGGCAAGCGATTGTCAGGTCGCGATTGAACCGGCAGGATTCAGGTTGCTTCGATGAGTGAAAGGCCGCCCATTTCGCCCCGGAGTCCGCGGGCAGCGCTCGAGCCCGAGCAGGTCCCGCCGCCGCCGAGGCGATCGGACCGCGCGCGCAATCCGTTCGTGATCGTCGGCAACGCCATCATCACCCTGCTGCTGATTGCGATGATCGGCGCGGGCGGCGTGTACTATTACGGCCGGCAGGTGCTCGAGGCGCCGGGACCGCTGAAGGAAGACAAGATCGTCAACATCCCGCAGCGCGCCGGCAAGCGCGACATCGCCGAGACGCTGAACCGGGAAGGCGTGACCGACGTCAATCCGTGGGCGTTCATTGCCAGCGTCGCTGCGCTAAAGGCGAGCTCGGACCTCAAGCCCGGTGAATACTCGTTCCAGAAGAACGCATCCTTGCGCGACGTCATTGCCACCATGGTCGAGGGCAAGGTGGTACAGCATGCCGTGACAATCCCGGAGGGCCTGACCTCCGAGCAGATCGTGGCGCGCCTGTCCGACAACGATATCTTCACCGGCAGCGTGCGTGAGCTGCCGCGCGAGGGCACGCTGCTGCCCGAGACCTACAAGTTCCCGCGTGGCACCCCGCGCGATCAGGTGATCCAGCGCATGCAGCAGGCGCACAAGCGCGTACTGACCGAGATCTGGGAGCGCCGCAGTCAGGACATTCCGGTCAAGAGTCCGGAGCAATTGGTGACGCTGGCCTCGATCGTAGAGAAAGAGACCGGCAAGCCGGACGAGCGCAGCCGCGTCGCCGCGGTGTTCGTCAATCGCCTGAAGCAGAGAATCAAGCTGCAGTCCGATCCCACGATCATCTATGGCCTCGTCGGCGGCAAGGGCACGCTCGGCCGTCCGATCAAGCGCAGCGAGATCACGCAGCCTTCGCCCTACAACACCTATGTGATCGAGGGCCTGCCGCCGGGCCCGATCTCGAACCCCGGCCGCGCCTCGCTCGAGGCTGCCGCCAACCCGGCCCGCACCCGCGACCTCTATTTCGTCGCGGACGGCACCGGCGGGCATTCCTTCACCGAGACCTACGACGCGCACCAGAAGAATGTAGCCAAGCTGCGCGCGATGGAAAAGCAGATCCAGAACGACACGGTCGAGCCGGCCGAGGACGCGCAGCCGCCGGCCGCCGCCGCGCCCGGTGCCGCCGATACGCCGACGGCGACCACGCCGGCGCGGCCCAACCAGCAGAAAAAGCCGCCGGCCGCTCGCCCCGCGGGTCCGCCGCCGGCCCGCCAAGGCGCGGTGCAGCCCTCGCCCCCGGTGGTCCAGCGCTAGGCTGCGCGCAGACCTGCCCCGCGGGACTTTGCGGATTACATTTTCCTGCAAAATAGTCTTAAGATTCGCGTGGCTTGATGGCCGCGCGAATCCCGTGCTTCTGGAGAAATTGACCTGATGGCGTTGTCGTCCATGACCGGCTTTGCCCGAAGCCACGGCGCGAATGGGCCGTATACGTTCGAATGGGAATTGAAGTCGGTCAACGCCAAGGGCTTTGATCTCAGGGTACGGCTGCCGCAGGGGTTCGACGAGCTCGAGGCTCATGCCAAGAAACGCGCCGCCGAGCTGCTCTCGCGAGGCACCGTCTACGCCAATCTGACCGTGAAGCGCGCCAATGCGGCCGCCAGCGTCCGCGTCAACGAGGACGTGCTCAACGCCGTCCTCAAGGCCGCCGCCGTGATCGCCGGCAAGGTCGATGCGGTCGCGCCGAGCGTCGACGGGCTTTTGGCCATCAAGGGTGTCATTGAGGTCGCCGAGCCCGAGGGCGACGAGGAAGAGGACAAGGCCGCGCGCGCCGCCGCCGCGGATGCCTTCGACAAGGCGCTCGCCGAACTCGTCGAGATGCGCAAGCGTGAGGGCACCTCGCTCGGGCAGATCCTGATCCAGCGCGTGGACGAGGTCGAGCAGCTGGCGAAGAAGGCCGAGGCTGCGCCCGGTCGCAAGCCCGAGGCGATCAAGGCCAGGCTCGCCGAGCAGATCGCAACCCTGCTCGACACCTCCGACCGTTTCGATTCTGACCGCCTGATGCAGGAAGCGATCCTGATCGCGACCAGGGCCGACATCCGCGAGGAGCTCGACCGCATCGCCTCGCACATCGCGCAGGCGCGCGAGCTGATCGGCAAGGGCGGCCCGGTCGGGCGCAAGCTCGACTTCCTGGCGCAGGAGTTTCACCGCGAGGTCAACACCTGTTGCTCGAAGTCGAACGACATCGAGCTCACCAATACGGGGCTCGCCATGAAGAACGTGGTCGAGCAGTTCCGCGAGCAGGTCCAGAATCTGGAGTGATCGATGACGATTGGCGGTCACGTAACTGATGGTGTCGAGCGGCGCGGATTGATGTTCGTGCTGTCCTCGCCGTCGGGCGCGGGCAAGACGACGCTATCGCGTATGTTGATCGACCGCATGCCCGGCCTTCGAATGTCGGTGTCGGCAACCACGCGGGCGATGCGGCCGGGCGAGGTCGACGGCAGGGATTATTCGTTCGTCGACAAGGCCACCTTCCACGCGATGGTGAAGGCCGACCAGCTGCTGGAATGGGCGACCGTGTTCGACAACAGCTACGGCACGCCGCGTGCGCCGGTTGAGGCGGCGCTGTCAGCTGGGCAGGACGTGCTGTTCGACATCGACTGGCAGGGCACGCAGCAGCTCCGAGAAAAAGCACGCGCCGACGTCGTCAGCGTGTTCATCCTGCCGCCCTCGGCTGCCGATCTCGAGAAGCGGCTGCATTCGCGCGCGCAGGATTCCGACGAGGTGATCCGCAAGCGCATGAGCCGCGCCAGCCACGAGATGAGCCACTGGGCCGAGTACGACTACATCGTCATCAACCATGACGTCGACGACGCCTTCGCCGAGGTCCAGTCGATCCTGAAGGCCGAACGCCTCAAGCGCGAGCGGCAGACCGGCCTCGTGGGCTTCGTGCGAGGTCTGCAAGACCAGCTTCAAGGCTAGGCTGCGTCAGCCTCGGCCCGTCCTTCGCGAGCCGTTCCAGCATCGTCGTGATCACGTCGATGTCGATGCCGTCCTCGACTCCCGCATCGTCATCGCGATCGGCCGGCTCTTCGTCATCGACGTCGTTGGCCGCGAGCTGCGGTGCGGCCTCGATCTGGAATTCTCCGTTGAAGACATCGGCATCGTCGAGCTCTGCGGCATCTTGGTGCGCTTGCGGGACGCGCTTGTCGATCACATCAATCTCGCGATCGATCGCGGCGAGCTGCGCGGTCTTGAGCTGGACTGTCTGCGGACGCAGGGCATCGAAATCCACCGGGCGCGGCTGCCGAGCGTGCGGCGCGTCGGCGGACGCTGCGTTGAGCCAGGGTGCACGGCCATCGTCGTGATCGTGCGGCTCAAAATTGTCCCAGTTGACGCGGCGCTGGTCGCCGGCCTGGACGCGGATACGTCCACCGGCGAAGCGGTAGATGACGCTGGCGAGGATGCCGGCAAGCGCCAGCGCGCCTCCGATCACCAGCAGCAGCATCTGGAGCGAGCCGGTCTGCTTGTCGGTGGTGCTGTCTGCCGCAGCCAGAGCCATCGGAGCAGGGGACTTCGCCGGCTTCGCGGTCGGCTGCGCGGCGACCGCGACAGGTGCAGGCGACGGCTGCTCTGTGGGCGCGGCGGACGCCGTGGAGGCGTCGGGCCAGCGCCCGGCGACGGCGGGCTGCTGTGCGTTGGCGTCAGCGGAGGGGTTCGCAGCTTGCTGCGTCGGCGCCGGTCCGGCCTGTGCAGGCGTCTTCACAGTGGCGATGCTCTGCGGCGTCAGATATTCGGCGCGCGCGTCCTGGACGGAGTGCTGCTGCGGCAGGGCTGAATCCGCTGTAGTCGTATCGGGCGCAGCCTGTGCGGTTTGAGTGGCCTTGCCGCCTTCGGCGCGCAGATACCAGCACTGCCGCTTGGTCGCGCGCTCAAGGCGATAATGCCAATGCTGGCCCTGCGGGGCGGCGCCCTTTGGCGAGCCAAGGCAGTCGTTCGCGGCATTTGCCGTGCTCGGTGGCGTCGATGCATTCTGCGACACGGCGGCCAATGGCGCACCGGCAATGATGCTGCCTACGAGGGCCGATAAGAATTTCGCGGTGCGGTTGCCCATCCTGGTCTCCCGATTACGCATGACGCAACTCGTTACCTTCCCTTTCTCGTCAAAGACTTGGGTGGCAATGAGCCGCAAATCCGGAGAGGATGTGGCCTGAATCGGGCCTGCGCGGCGTTGGTTCCCCCGCGAAATCAGACTTTTTCGCGCTACTGCTTGGTCGAAGTCCAGGTTCCGCCGCAGCCGTCGGAGCGACGGAAGGATCCGGAACCGCTGCGGGCAGCGAGGCGGCCGGAGCCGGTGAAGGTCACGCCATCGCCTTGACCGAACGTGCTGACCGCGCCGCTCGCGCTGACGGTACCCGTGACGCCTTGGCCTATGACCTTGCCCGAGGAGACCACGACCGCGCCGGACGTGGTGCCGCCGCAGCCGACGCTGACGACCATCCAGGCGCCGTCGAAACTCCCGCCACCTCCACCACCGCGTCGCGAGAAACTGCGCGGCTCCTCGGCCGGCTTGCTGCGGCGCGCCGAGGGCGCCGGCTCGGCGGAACGATCCGATCGCGAGCCGGACAGCGACTTCTCGTCATTGCCGATCGAGCCGCCGGCGCTGCCGGACTGCGCGACGGCGGACGGTGGAGCGACGGTGACGGACAGGAAGAGGGCCAGGGCAATCGCAGGGATGACGGCATTGCGCATGAGCAAAAATCCAAAATGAAAAATCGTATCAACGGCCGGAGCCGTCGGCACAGACGGAACCGATAATGCGGCAAGCTTTGCCAGCCTTGCCGCATTCGTCAAGCGCGGCGTCTTTCGCGCGCTGCACGCTGTCGCGCTGGACCAGCGACCAGGATTTGTCGGAGATCGCGAACGCGCCGCAGCGGTTGCCATAGAAGGACAGCTCGATCGGACATTTGGCGCCGGCGCAATTGCCGCGCGCATCCGCCACCGCCGCGCGCCGCGAGGCGTGGTTCCAGGAGATGCCCCATTTGCTGCCGTCGGGCCCGTAGACGATCGAGCCCCATGGTTTCAGGTCCTCCATCTTGCGCATCCGCAGCAGCAGGCCTTCGGTCGCTTCGCCCGTCGGCGCCATGGAAATCCGCTGCTGGAGCTTTGTGATCGCGCGGGTCATTCCGTCAGGGCTGTCAGGATCGAAATTGAGCTCGTAGAGCCGCTCGCTGAGCTCGCTCAGCAGGGCGGCATCGCGCAAGGGGACGCGGTCTGGATCGGCGCGCAGCCGATCCGCCGGCAAAGGATCTGGCTGCATCGCTGCGACCTGCGGCGGGGCGGTTTGCGTCGGGGCTACGAAATAGAAGGTGCCGTCGATCGGCGAGGACGACACCCAGGGCTGCTGCGCGCCGGAGGTGGCGCGCTTCACCGCGAGGCCGACCTGGTTGAAGGTCTGGAACACGTCGAGGCCCGCGGTCCGGACCGTCGCGGCCAATGCTTTTGTGTAGGGGCTGTGGCCATCGCTGCCGTCCTGGGCGACATTGCCGGGCTGCGTTGCGTAGGAGATCAGCGTGCCCTCGGGCGCGCGCATCTGCGCGAGGCCGCCATCGGAGGCGCGCAGGCCGCGCGAGCCGAACGGGTTGTTGCGGCAGGCGTCGAGGATCACGAGGTTGAGGCGCGTGCCCGATCCCTGCATCTGGCGCAGCACGAGATTGACATCGGTCATCTGGAAGTCGACGTCGGCCTCGCGGGTCGGATTGGCGCCGACCGGCACGAGATAGTTGGCGCCCGAGACCTGCACGCCGTGACCGGCATAATAGAACAGCGCGACGTCGGCGCCCTGCACCTGCCGGCCAAAGCTCTGCACCGCCAGATCCATAGCGCCCTTGTCGAGATCGAGCTGGGCGCGGCCTCCGACCAGCGTGAAGCCGAGCAAGCCAAGCGTGTCCGCCATCAGGCTCGCGTCCTTGGATGGATTGTCGAGCGGCGTGATGTTCTTGTAGGCGGAGTTGCCGACCACGAGCGCGATGCGCTTCTCGGCCGATGCAGGTTGCGTGGCGACGACGAGCAGGGCTGCGACCAGCGTCGCCAGCCCCGGGACGCGATTGAAAATCCTCGCGCGCATCAAAATTCCCCAAAAATAATGACGCCAGTCTAACAGTCCGGCGCGCCGGCGAAAAGCGGCGCCACATGCGTACTGTCCGTCATGCCCGGGCTCGTCCCGGCCATCCACGTTCTTCGTGCCGCGTGGCAAGGCGTGGATGGCCGGGACAAGCCCGGCCATGACGCGGATAGGCCGCGTTGCATATTTCGCAGGCGAGGGGCCATGGCCGCGCGTTCCCGCGGCAGGTTCTGCCCGAGCCTTGCTGCCGTTCATCGCCCAATGGAAGCCAAAGGGCGCAGGGAAGGCCGGGCGCCGGCGGCACCCGTTTGGTCCGTGCGCTACAGGAATGCACACGGGGTGGACCGATTGGGTGGCCGATCGCCCGGCCTTCCCTGCGCGGATGGTTTTAACGGTGTCCTTCGTGCTCTCCCCGGGGAGCGATGCACTATTGCCCCCGTCGCCCCGCCGATCGCTGATGCGCGCGCCCGGTTGGGCCGCCACATCACCGCGAGGCTTGACGCACAGACCCCGGGCGTCAGGACCACACGACTTCTCCGTCCGCGGACGGTCCCGCCGAAATCGTCGAGGGCTTGCGTGTGCTCACCCCCGATGACCGACAAGCCCGCTCTCCAGCGCCGTGTCGTACGCGTCGCGTGAGGACTCACGGTTGCCCGCCCGGTCATCACGCCGCCCGCGCCGTCGCTGCCGCGTCCACCGCCACCCGGCCCGCATGTCGTGACGGTCGCGAACGCCCCTTTGGCAGGGCCAGGATGCGGGCTGTATGCCACAAATCCGAAATTCGGAAAAGCGAAATGTTTTTGCGCCGATGGCTTGACGGGGTGTTTTGCCCGACGGATCGCGAGGGGCGCCCCGATCTCCGCCTGTCATTCCGGCTTGCGTGAGTCCGTAGGATGGGTAGAGCCCTTGCGAAACCCATCTTTTCCTCCTTTAATCATTCTCCATATGACGGGTTATCGTCGCAACTTTACCCCCGGAGGCAGCTTCTTCTTCACCGTCAATCTGGCGGAGCGGAGGCATTCCTTACTGACGGATCATGTCGAGATATTGCGCGCCGCGTTTCGCGAAACGCGCCAGCGTCATCCATTTACGATTGATGGCATCGTTGTGCTGCCCGATCATCTCCATGCGGTCTGGACACTGCCTGAAGGCGATGCCAACTACGCCACGCGCTGGCGGTTGATTAAATCGACATTTTCACGCGGCGTCGCGCGCGGCGAGCGCATATCTTCGAGCCGTGCCGCCAAGGGTGAGCGCGGTATCTGGCAGCGCCGCTATTGGGAGCATACCATTCGGGACGAGGGCGACTTCGCTCGGCATGTCGACTATGTCCACATCAACCCGGTCAAGCATGGTCTCGTCACGCGGGTGAGCGATTGGGCATTGTCGTCGTTTCATCGCCATGTGAAACTTGGAAATTACCCGGTGGACTGGGCGGGCGACCATTCCGACGGCATCCACGACTATGGTGAAAGAGGATAGAAGCAAATGATGGGTATCGCGGAGCAAAACCCTTTCTATGCGCTGATAGCAGGGACTTAATACGATGCATCCCGTCGACGACGATCCTATGATGGCATCCGCCATCGGGCGATGCTCCAAACTATCGCTGTGACGGTCTTCAGTTTTTTCAAATCAACGAGTACTCAGAGCGCCGTTCTAAAGAAACTCGCCAAAATCTCGCCCTTCATGACGCAGGATTTGCGGGACCGTCTTACTCACGCCCTCAAGACATATGCAGCCCTTGCTGAGGGCCGCAATCAGCTTTTGCACAATCCGATTGGAAGAAGCTTTAATGACCAAGTTTATATTATGCTGCGAACTCCCGTGCCCAGGACCGGTGGGATACCTTATGAAGCCAAACCAATTTCTCCATCTGAAATTGATGGTCTGTCTGCCGAGATAAGGGCGTTTGTTCTTGAGCTTGTCGACCTCCAAAAAGAGATCATGAAAGCGCAGCATCCGGGCACTTCACTGTTCGGTGGGCTATTCCCCAGAGAATAAGCGAGAGGCCGCCGGGTGGATTGAGCCTTTGCGAAACGCATCATCCTCGCGCGTGGTGACGTAGCGTCAATACCGCACCGTCGCAACTTCGCCCCGGCTGGACGCTTCTTTCTTTGCCGGCAATCTTGCTGACGAGAGTGTCTGGATGTTCTGGTGCGGCGTCTCGGGCTGGTGGCTATTCGTTAGCGATGGGTTTCGCAAGGGCTCAACCCATCCTACGGCTCTGAATCTCCGTTGCCAACGGAGATGAGTCCCACCCGGCCCCAGCTTGAGAAACTTATCACCTCGGCCGCCGTTTAATTGCGGCTGAGGAGACGCCATGCCGATCAAGGACCAGATCAAAAATCTCGCCAAGAAGCTCGTCGAGGATCACCCCGACGCGGCAACGCTGCGGGCGCTCGTGCGGGCTCGGAAGCCGACAGCCATCCGCTTCCAGGACGATGGCATCGTGCCGAATAACCCGCATTTTCCAGTGTTGCTCTATCGCGGCGCGGTGAATCTGAAGACCCGGCGTTTTGCTCCAGAGGTCATCGTCGACACGCTGTTCGATAGTCATGGCTGGGGCCGCTCCTGGCGCGATACGGTGTATGACTTTGTCCACTACCATTCGCAGATCCACGAAGTGATGGGCGTGGCACGCGGCACGGCTAGGATCGAGTGCGGCGGGATCAAGGGGCGAATCCTGAGCGTGAAGGCCGGAGACGTTCTGGTTCTTCCCGCAGGGACCGGACACCGGCTGATCGAGTCCAGCCGGGACTTCCTGGTCGTCGGAGCGTATCCGCAGGAGGGGACGTATGACGAGTGCACCGACACGCGAGAGCGTCCTGACGCCAGCAAACGCATCGCCAAGGTCCGTAAGCCGAAGACCGATCCCGTGCTGGGTGCCGGCGGCCCGTTGCTCAAATCATGGCGGATAAAGCCATCGCGATCGTGACGCGGGGGATCGCTTTCGCTGTGCCGGTTCGAGGTGTCGTTCGTTGGAACGCCGGCCGTCTCGGTCAGGTCAGATAATCCGGCGTGAAATCCGCGAGCGCGCGGAGTTCGTCGGGTTGCAACAGCTCGATCTCGCTTCCCTCCCAGGCAATCAATCGGCGCCCTCTCAGCTCCTGGATGGTGCGATTGACGTGGACGATCGACAGTCCGCAGGCATCGGCGACATGCCGCTGCGTCATCGGCATTTGGAAGCGGCCGTTCTTGACGAGGCCCACGACCTCCAGCCTTGCGGCGAGTTCGCAGATCAGATGCGCCACCTTCGGCAACGCCGCCTGTGCGCCGAGGCGCGCGATCCATTGTCGCGAGATCGCCGCATCGATCAGCGTCTCGCGCCAGAACGCGCGGGTCAGGTGAATGGAGCTGTCGAGCAGCTGCTTGAGTTGGCTGTGTGCGACGTAGCCGACGATCGAGGGTCCAAGACCGACGAGGTCCGCATCCATCGGCGACACCAGCAGCGTGTGCAGGCACGGCATGTCGCCGGGAACGTGGAAGGCGAGGATCTGGCTGCGATCGCCGACGATGCGAGCCTGGTAGAGGAAGCCGCTGACGATGAAAACGCAGCGGGAGGCATCTTCACCCTGGCGCAGCACGATCTCGCCGTCGGAGACCTGGCGCAGCGTGGACGGCAGACCCGCGATCTGGCGGCGTTCGTCTTCTGAGAGGCCTTCAATCGCCTGGAGATGCGCGATGAACTTCGGGTGCGGCATGGTGAGGAGGAGGGGTTTCAGTCGTCACGCGGCACGGCCGGTTCGAGCAGGTGTTGGGAGAGTTTTGCGATGGTCCAATCGGACACGGGAACCGCCTGGAACTCGCGGATGGCGTGCGCAAGCTCCTGATCCGACATCGGCCGCGCCGGCTGGTTCAACCTGCCTTGCAGGAAGGCAGCGCTGATACTGTCCAGGTGCTCGCCCGAATCCGTAGCGAACAGGTGGCGAATGCGTTTCAGGATCGTCGTAGGGCTCATGCGAAGGGCGGGGGCAGTCAGCAATCGAGGGATGGTGGGGCTGCGACCCTGTACCGTCGCAAACCGGTAGCAACCTGTGCTTCCGTCTCGCGTTCTAGTCCGCTGGATTCGGGCCAGATGTATCATTTGATCGAACCGGCAGGATTTTTGGCGGGACGCATGGAACGGGACACATGGAAAAAGCCCATGACGTGCTGATCCGGAACCTCGGCGAGCACACCGCGCTTGCACAGGAGGATGTCGCCGAAATTCGCGGGCTGACTTTTGTGCAGCGCGAGTTCGCGCCGAATGAGGATTTCATCCGTCAGGGCGACGAACCCGAGCATTCGGCGCTGGTCGTCTCCGGCATGATCGCCCGCTACCATCTGCTCGACAGCGGCAGGCGGCAATATCTCGCGTTCCATTTGTCTGGAGACCTGCCGGACTCCCAGGGACTGTTCATCGACCAGATGGACCATGGGCTGTGTGCGCTCGGGCCTGCCTCGGTGGCGTTCATCCCGCATCGCGAATTGTTCATTGCCTTTCGGCGACGACCGACCTTCGCACTGTCGGTCTGGCGCGAGACGCTGCTCGATGCCGCTATCTTTCGCGAGGCCATCACCAACAATAGCGCCCGGCCGATGCACGCGCGCATGGCGCACCTGTTCTGCGAGCTGTTCTACCGCGCGCGGGCCGCGCAGCTCGTCCGCGGCAATCGCTGCCGTCTGCCGATCAGCCTGGCGCAGCTCGGCGAGACGCTGGGCATGGCGATCGCGACAGTGAACCGGACGCTCTCCGAGCTCAGGCGGAGCGGGACCATGGACATGCGCGACGGCGAGCTGATCGTCCTGAAATGGCGCGAACTGCAGCGGCTCGGAGGCTTCAGTCCGACCTATCTGCACTTGAAGCGCCAATCGCCGCCGCATGCGTGAGACCTAAAGCGAACCGTCCGCGGCCGTGCGTCCCATCACCTCGTCAAAGTGCTTCTTCACCCAGTCGTTGCAGGAGCAGGCTCTGGCTTCGAGCGCCGGCGCATCGAGGATCAGGATGGCGCCACGGCGTGTCGCGAGGATCTGCCTCGCCTTGAACATCTGGATGACGCGGCTGGCATAGCTGCGGGACACGCCAAGCATCCCGGCAAGCTGCTCATGGGTGAGGGGGATCTCGGGGCCGCCGACGTGCTCCTGCGCGGAGATGATCCACTTGGCGGCGCGCTGCTCGATCGAATGCGCGGCATTGCAGGCCGCGGTCTGGAGCAGCTGTGCGAACTGGCAGTCGCCATAGCGCGAGAAGACCTGGTGGAGCGTGGCCGACCTCTGCTGGGCCTGCTCTAGCGCGCGGTGCGGCAACCGCATCAGGGTCCCGCCCAGCTTCACGACGATGCGCGAATAGACCAGCGAGGCGCTGCGGCCGGCGGCAATGCCCACCGCGCCCTCGCGCCCGACCAGCAGGCTTTCAACCTCGCGATCGTCCTCGACTGGCACGGCGAATGACACGAGCGTGGAGCGGCAAGGAAAATGGACCGCCGCGACCTCGTCGCCGGCGTGATACAGGATGTGGCTCGCCTCGAGTTCGACCGGCTGGAGGTGCGGCGCGAACAGTTCGAAATCCGTGCGGCTGAGCCGCTGGAGAAGATCGTTCTGGGGCCGACCGGTCACATGTCTTGCTCTGGCCGGGAATCGGCGCCGGCCAGAACCCTACGTTTCCATGACGGAGCCGACGGTTCCAAAGTGCACACAAGGCGTTTTCAAGCGTTGAAAAGATGGCCTCCGGCTTACGGAATTCCGGAAAATTCTGGCGCGGCGCATGGCACGCGAGGCAAATGGCGCAGCCGAACCCAGCGGCCTTCAACTTTACGAGCTCTGTGCAGGAGTGCACACAGCAGGAGCGCGGATCAGCGTAGCGTGCTCGTCGCGGAGCGCCGCAGCCCGTGCGCTCTGCCCGACGGACCGCCGGCCTATATCTCAAACGCCGCCGGGCCGGCGGGCCCGAGGGCGGCCAGGATGTTCATCACCCGACGTTCGTCACCCGAAGCGTGCTTCGCAATCGTGCGCGGGCCGGCTTTTTTCCGCGTGGGCGCGATAGGCATCGATCGCCCTGTTGGCGAGCATCAGTTGCCGGCGTTCACCGGTCCTGAGCTGGGCCTCAATGGCGTCGAGCAGGACGTTCGCCGTCTCGTCCGGAGAGCCGAGCTCTCCGCTCTGCTCCAGGAAGCTCCAGGCGATGAAGAATGCGTTCTCGACGGTGCAGCGAATGGACATGGCTGCCAACGCGGCGCGGCCATTGCCGTTCCGCGGGACAGACGAATGCCGTGAATTGGCGCGCGTGCCCGCGTTACTTCAGCGAGCTGCTGATCGAGGTGAACTTCTTGTTCAGCGTCGCGCCGAGATTGTTGACGAGGGCGAGGACCATAATCTGCAGAGATCAGGTTCCCCAATTTGGAACACCGGCTTGCGTCAATTTCGAGTGAATCGCGATGATTGAAGCCGGCGGCGAGATGACCCCGCCGCCTCGCGCTTCTCGCGCATGCTAATTCTTGAGCACGATGCGGCCGACGACCTTGCCGGCGCGAAGCTCGTCGATCCAGGTCTGCACGTCGCCCATCGGCTCCTCGCGCATCGGCGTCGGCTTGATCTTGCCGGCGCGGGCGAGCGCCATCAGCTCGTGAGCCTCGGTGAGCGTGCCGACCATGAAGCCCTCGATGGTCATGCGCTTGTAGACCCATTGCACCATCGGCAACGTGAACTGGCCGCCCATCAGGCCGGAGACCACGATCTTGCCGCCGCGCGCGGCGACGGCGACCGCGAAAGCCATGGACTTCTCGTTGCCCGCGAAATCGACGATCTCGTCGAAGCCGCCATCGGTTTCCTTGAGGATGCGCTTGATCACGTCGGGCTCGGCCGGATCGTAGGCCGCCGCCGCGCCGTTCTTCAGCGCGGTTTCCCGCGCGGCACCGCTGAGGTCGGCGACCGTGATCGGCTGCTTGAACATGGCCGCCGCGAAGGAAAGGCCCATCATGCCGACACCGCCGAGGCCGATCAGCAGGAGATTGCGCTGGCGCGGTCGGTCGACCAGGCGCTTGAGCGCGCCATAGGCGGTGACGCCGGAGCACATCAGCGTCGCGGCTTGGTTGACGGGCAGGGGATCGTAGTCGAGCAGATATTTCGCGTCAGGCACCAGCACGTGGGTGGCGAAGCCGCCGTCGATGGAGACGCCAAGAAAGCGCTGCCTGGCGCAGAGGTTCTCGTCGCCATTGGCGCAGTCGCGACACTGGCCGCAACCGATCCACGGAAACACCGCCTTCTTGCTACCGACGAGACCGGCGAACACTTCGGGGCCGACTTCGTCGACCACGCCTGCGATCTCGTGGCCGAGCGTGAAGGGCAGCGTCATGCCGCGCGTGGTGTCGAGCTTCTTGCCGCCGCCGAGATCGGCGTAGCCGTCCTGGATGTGCAGATCGGAGTGGCAGAGGCCGCAGCGCTCGATGCGCACCAGCACCTCGCGTCCTTGCGGCTTCGGCGTGTCGACGATGGTCTCGCAGAGCGGCGCATCGAACTTGACGAGGGACTGCCGACGCATCAACGCCATATTTCTTCCTCCGAAATTATCTCTCTGTTTCGCTGCGTATATTGGCCAATTCACGGGCCATGGCAACAAAGCCGGAAATCGGAACGGTCTCGGCGCGCCGCGTCGCATCGACGCCGGCAGCTGCGGCCAGCCGCGCGGGATCGGCGCCGAGCGACTTCAGACTTTGTCGCAGCATCTTGCGGCGCTGGCCGAACGCGGCGGCGGCGACCTGTTCGAGCAGCTTGCGATCGCAGGCGAGAGGGTTTTCGCGCGGGATCAGTCGCACGACGGAAGACGTGACCTTCGGCGGCGGCACGAAGGCGGACGGCGCGATGTCGAACAGGATCTTGGTCTCGCAGCGCCAGTTGGCGAGCACGCCGAGCCGGCCGAAGGCCTCCTCGTCCTCGCGCGCCACGATACGCTCGCCGACCTCGCGCTGGAACATCAGGACCATCATGTCGTACCAGGGCGGCCAGGGCTCGGTGGTGAGCCAGCCGACGAGGAGGTGGGTCGCGATGTTGTAGGGCAGGTTCGCGACGATTTTTGCTCTTTCGCCGGATAGCAGCGGGCGCGGGTCGAAGCTCATGGCGTCGCCATGCACGATCTCGAGACGGCCGGGATAGCGCGCGGAAATTTCCTGCAAGGCAGGGATTGCCCGCTCGTCATGCTCGATGGCGATGACGCGTCTGGCGCCGAGTGCGAGCAAGGCGCGCGTCAGCCCGCCCGGGCCAGGGCCGATCTCGATGATGGTGGAGTCCTCGAGCGGAGCCGCCGCACGCGCGATACGCGCGGTGAGATTGAGGTCGAGGAGGAAGTTCTGGCCGAGCGATTTGCGCGCCGACAAGGCGTGCTGGCGAATGACCTCGCGAAGCGGCGGGAGGTCGTCGATCGCGCTCATCGGGTTTTCGCTGCCGCCATCCGGCTCGCGAGCCTCAAGGCGGCGATCAGGCTTGCAGGATTGGCCTTGCCAGTGCCGGCGATGTCGAAGGCGGTGCCGTGGTCGGGCGAGGTACGGATGAAGGGCAGGCCGAGCGTGACGTTGACCGCGTCGTCAAAGGCCACCGTCTTGATCGGGATCAGCGCCTGGTCGTGGTACATGCAGACGGCGCAGTCATAGCTGTTTCGCGCGGCTTCGTGGAACATGGTGTCGGCGGGGAGCGGTCCCTTCGCCTCGATCCCGTCGCTGCGCAACGTCTTGATCGCCGGCGCGATCACGGTCTGCTCCTCGTGGCCGAGCGAGCCGTCCTCGCCCGCGTGCGGATTGAGGCCGGAAATCGCGATGCGCGGATTCGCGATGCCGAAGCGGGATTTGAGTTCGGTCGCGACGATGCGCACGGTCGAGACGATCAGCTCGCTGGTGAGCTGGGCCAGTGCATCGCGCAAGGAGACGTGGATGGTCACGGGCACCACGGCGAGCCGCGGCGACCACAGCATCATCACCGGCTGCGGCACGCGGCCGTCTTCCGCGGCGAGCTCGGCGAGGAATTCGGTATGGCCGGGATGGCGGAAGCCGGCGCGATAGAGCACGCTCTTGGCGATCGGATTGGTGACGACGGCACCGGCGCGGCCCTCGCGGACATCCGTGACCGCCTGGCGGATCGAGGCGAGGGCGGCGGGCGCGCTCGATGCGTCCGGCTTGCCGGGCTCGGCGCTCGCGGGCTCGCCGGTCGCAACCACGGGCAGGGCCTCGGGGAAGGCGGCCTTGGCCTCGCCGGCGCTTACCGAAGCTATCCTGACGTCGGCGCCGAGCGCATTGGCGCGGCGGGCGATCAGCGCCTCGTCGCCGAGCAGATAGAAGGCGGGCAGGTCCAGTTCGCGGCGCTTGAGCCAGGCTGCGATGGTGATGTCGGGGCCGATGCCGGCAGGTTCTCCCAGCGTCAGGGCGAGAGGCTTGGCAGGCTGCTGGGCCATCAGCGGTTGCGATACTCGATCATCGCCGCTTTGCGGAGCTCCTCGAGATAGGCCTTCTGGGTCTTCTCGTACTTCTCCTGATACATCTTCTCGCGGACCTCGCGCTTCTTCGGCGTGTCGATCATGGTCGGCTTGCGCGAGCACAGCACCACCATCTCGACGCCCGCCTTGGTCGTCTCGGGAGCGGTCAGGTGGCCGATCGGCGTGTCGTCGAGGACCTTGCGCAACGCCTCGGGCAATTCCGCCGTGGTCTTGGTGACGGTGTCGCGGATCGTGGCGTTCGGCGTGGAGCGGAACAACGAATTGGCTTCTTCGCAGCTTCCGACGCGCGAGCGATATTGCTCGGCTTCCTTATGCCGCGTCTCCAGGAACGCCGGCGACGAGCCGCGCGGCACGAGCAGCACGATCGGCTGCATCTTGTATTCGGTCCCCTCGATCTGCAGCTTGTCGCCGGTCTGGGCCTGCACGGCCTGCGCGACGTCCTTCTCGCCGACCAACAACTTCTCCTTGAAGCGGCCGCGCACGAGGCTGGTCCAGACCATCTCGGCCTTCATGCGGTTCTTCAGGGTTTCGGGGCGGACGCCCTTGACCTCGAGCGACTTGGTGAGCTGGTCCGGCGAGATGCGCATGCGCTGCGCCATGCCCTCGTAGGACTGGTTGATGTCGGAGACACCGGGGTCGACCCCGTATTTCTTGCCTTCCTTCATCTTCACCCGGTCGTCGATCAGCTCGTTGATGACCTCCTGACGGGCCGGTGTCTTCTGCGTCGTCAGCTGGTCGAGCTTGGAGCGCTGCTCGACGTCGAAGTCGGTGATGGGATCGCCGTTGACCATCACGACGATGTTCTGCGCGCGCGACGGCGCGCCGGCCAGGAGCAGGGCGGCGAGGACGAGGAAGAGGCGGAAGACAGGCAATGGGATCGTCATATTTGTCGCTCGCATGTCAGCCGCGGTGAACCTGCGATCGGGAACACGCGGCCGGCACCTTCAAACCGTTCACTGGAGACCGCCGCCGGAACTGCTGGTCGTCGCTGTGTTCGCCAGCGTGCGCAGGCCGATCTGGAACATGATCGCGTGGTTCAGCACGGGCGGCGCCGCGCCTGCGGAATAGCTATACGCAGTTACATAGTTCAAGCCGAGCACAAAGCAATCGTCGACGTAGCCGGCACCGAGCACATACTGATTGATCTTGTTGGCCTCCAGGTCCCAGCGCGCCGAGCCCGTGACCACCCAGTTGGCCGCGACCTTGATCGAGCCCGACGTCAGGATGCCCTCGCGGCGGGTCAGATAGCCGAGTTCCGGCTGGGCCGCGTAATTGCCGTACAGCATGCTGACGGACCAGCGGTTGAAGTTGGCGCGGCCTTCCGCCTCGAAGCGCTGGATGTTCCAGGTCTGCTCGTCCATGCGCGAGCGAACGCTGAACGTATAGGTGCTGTTGGGCGAATAGGCGGCGCTCGCCACATAGTCGGAGCGCGGCCTCTGCAGACCGGAATCCACGCCAGTATTGATGGAGTCCTGGACCGCGAAGGAGTTCATGCCGAACAGCTGGTAGGACTGGCCGAACAGCGTCTTGATGGCGCCGCCCCTGTCGAATTGCGTGGTGGACTGCACGCCGACATTGGCGCGGCCGCCGCCCTCGACACGGTCGTAACCGGAGAACTTGTCGACGCTGAACAGATTCGAGGCGTCGAACACCATGCTCTGCGCGTCCTCGTTGGGGAGCTTGCCGGCATAGGTCTCGTTCGGCCGGATGATGATCTGCGCGATCGGCTCGATGGTGGTCGAGCCCCAAGGCTGAACGTTGATGAAGGGGTAGCGGTATTCGAGGCCCACGGTCGGCATCAGGCGGAACGCCTGGGTGTCGCCGACAGGAAGATAGTTCGACACGCCCGGCTGGTTGGAGACCGAGGAGTTGATCGCGTCGGCGCGGAGAATGGCGAACGGGGTCCAGATTTCACCGAATGGATCGGTGAAGGACTTGCGCCACTGCGCTTCGGCCGTCAGGCGGGTGTAGGTGCCGGGGAAGCCGCGCAGCAGGCACTGCGACGGCGTGCGCGCGAGCGGATCGGCCGACACCGTCGTGCACAGGCCATTGGTGTTGGCGAGCGTCGTAATCGGATCGAACACCGCGGTGTCACGCGACAGGTTCACGAAATTGGTCTTGTAGCTGAACTCGCCGCCGAAGACCGGATAGTTCAGCACGTTCGAGTAGTCGATCACGGGGTAGACGACCGGCACCTGGCTCTGATTGCCCGAGTAACTCAGCCAGTACATCGTGCGCGCGTCGAAGAAGCTACGATTGCCGACACCGGTCAGGTAAAGCTGCGAGAGTGCATCCGTCGGCAGATACAGGAACGAGCCCAGCGGATCGCGATATTGCGACAACCGATAGTCCGAGAAGAAATAGTAGTCGGACATCAGGACACCGTCCCAACCCCAGACCCATTTGTCGTTCAGCGCGAACTGACCCTTGGTGTCGACGGCGCCGCGGAACTGCTTGTCGCCGGGCTGGCCGGCGAGCGCGCTGCGGTCGAGCTGGTCGATGCCGTAGACGCGGATCTGATAGGCGCCGTCCATCAGGCGCTGGCGGAATTCGGCCTGGAACAGCACGCCCTGCTTGGACGTGATGCGCGGGCTGAAGGTCGCGTCCATGTCGGGTGCGATCGCCCAGTAGAACGGAACCTCGACGCCGTAGCCGAACGGCGTATTCGACGTGAAGCCCGGCATCAGGAAGCCGGTCTTGCGCTTCACGGTCGGGTCGGGCGTCGAGAAATAGGGCATATAGGCGATCGGCACGCCGAAGAATTCGAGCTGCGCCGTCTCGAAATACAGCATCTTCTCCTGCTGGTCGTGGATGATGCGCGCACCCTTGACCTGCCATAGCGGCGGCTTCTTCGGGTCGTCCTTGCACGGCGCGCAGGCCGTGTAGACGCCGTTCTCGAACACTGTGTAGTTGCCGCTGGAACGATCGGAGCGGCTCGCCGCCATGCGGGTCTGGTCGGCCGTGTCAACGCGCAGCGAATCGACGAAGCCGTCACGGTAGTCGTCGGAAAGGTCCAGGATCTCGGCATAGGTGATCTTGCCGTCGGCATCCGTCATCCGGATGTTGCCTTCGGCATGGAGCCGCTTGGTCTTCTGGTCGTAGATGACCTTGTCGGCCTCGACGCTGGTGCCGTTGTAGAACAGCTGGACGTTACCGACCGCGGAGACGCGCGAATTGTTGTAGTCGTAGTCGACCTCGGTCGCCTGAACCAGCATCTGGTTGTCGTTGACGGCCTTCGGCGGCTTCGCACGCGGCGGCAGCGGATTGTAGGTGAAGCTCTGGGCGGAGGCCGGCGCCACGGCGGCAACGTCCATCAGGCCACCGAGCGATGCCACGGCGGCGACAGCAAGCAGGAACCTGCGAATGGACAAGCCACACCCGTTCGCGCGCACCAATGTGCGCCGCGTCAAACGAGACACGGGTCCTCGGTGGACGGCCGTCACTATCCGTCCTCCTGATACAGCAAGGCCAAAAAGCCGGTGAGGCCGCCCACCACCACGGGCAACCACGCCGCAGCGATCGGATGCATCAACTCAGCCTTGCTCAAATCTTCAGTCACTTTCGACAGAACGTAGAGCAGAAAGCCTGCGCCCACGCCACTCAAAACCATCTTCTGCACGCCGCCCATCCGGAAGAAGCGCAACGACACGGAAGCCGCGAGCATCACCATGGCCGCAAGCAAAAACGGCTGTGCCAGAAGCTTCTGATACTGGAGTCGGTATCCGGCTGTCGCGAAGCCCGAGCTTTCGGAAGAGCGGATGTAGCTCGGTAGTTGCCAAAAGGACACAGTCTCGGGTGTGGAAAAGCTGTTGCGGACCTGCGCCTCGGTCAGCGTCGTCGGAATCTCCAGGCTGGCCTGATCGACCGGGGGCGAATCCAACGAGAAGCGGCGGACGCCCTTGAACAGCCAACGGCCGGCCTCGAGTGTCGCCTCTCGCGCCTCGATGCGCTCCTTGAAGTGCTGCTCTGTGTCAAACCGGAATAGCGTGAGTCCCGTGAGCCGGATACCCTGCTGCTCGCTGCGCGCCGCGTTGATGATGGTCTGGCCGTCATTGGTGACCTGATTGAGCCAGAAGCCGGAGGCGTCCTGAATGCCGCCGCCGGGCGCCGAGCCGAACAGCTCGGCTTCCATGCGCTTGGAGAGCTCGCGCAGATTGGCCGACATCGGATTGTAGGCGACGGTGGCGATCACTCCGATCAGGAGCGCGCTGCCGAGCGCCGGCGAGATGAATTGCCATGCGGAGACGCCGGCGGCGCGCGCGACCACGAGCTCGAGCCGGCGGGAGAGGGCGAGATAGCAGGTCATGGCGCCGATCAGCATGCAGAACGGCGTCAGCTTCTCCAGCAGCTGCGGCACGCGGAACAGCGAGGTCTCGGCCACCATGACCGCGGAGGCGGATGCGAGGCCCGAAGTCTTGCGCACCATCTCGATGTAATCGACCAGCACCAGCAACAAAAAAATGCTGGCGAACACGCCGAGCGCCGCGACCACGAAACGGCCGGCGAAATAGCGCCCGAGTGTGTTGGTGAGCATGCTCATGCGGTGGCCGGCCGTCTGAACAGCCGCGCGATGCGTGCGTTCGACCTGTTGATGGCCTCCATGAGGCGCGGCGGCGGTTCGACCACAAGGCCGCCGATGATGATCGCCATCCCGATGCCGATGGCACCAATGACCATCGCATATTGGACCAGCACCGCGCCGGGCGATTTCACCGCCATCACCGAGCAGGCAAAGCCGGCCATGCGCAGGCCGAACACGGCGAAGATCGATGAGCCCATCGAGAAATTGCGGCTCTGGCGGGTGGTGCGAGGCGCACCCAGAAACGCGAAGGTCAGCACGGCAAAGGCGAAGGGATAGATCGGCGCCAGCAGGCTGTCATGCAATGCCGAGCGGAACTGGCCGGGAATCTGCTTGTAGACGGGGTCGTCTTCGGACGGCGAGAGCAGCTCCCAGAGATAACGCTCGCGGATGCCGAGGGTGACGTCGCGGCCCTGGCCCGAGAACTTGGACATGTCGAAGCCGTAGCGGCCGAACGCCACCAGCGCGGGATCGCGCTTGCCGGCCTCGAAGCGCTGGAGATTGCCGGTCTCCAGCACCAGGAACGATCCGTTCTCGTTCTTCATGACTTCGCCGTGCTCGGCGACGATCGAGACCCGCTCGTTCGGATCGCGGCGGTCGTCGATGAAGATGCCAGCGAGGATGCCGCCGGGCTGGCGTTCGCGAATCCTGATCGTCAGGTTCTTGTCGAGCTGGGCGAAGCGGCCGGGCTGCAGGATGTTGGTAAGCACGTCGGCGGTGATCTCGGCGTCCCACTGCTTGATCCGCCGCATGCCATCGGGAGCGAGATAGGCCGCGATGAAGGCGACCAGCAGCGCCACCACGCAGGTGGCGTAGAAGAACGGATAGAACAGCCGGAACGGCGAGAAGCCGGCGGCATTCATCACGATGATCTCGGAATCGGTCGCAAGCTTGTTCAGCGTATGCGAGATCGCGATCATCAGCGCGATCGGCGAAATGATCAGGACCAGCGCGGGCACGACGAGGCTGGTGATGCCGAGGAAGGTCAGGATGGTCTGACCCTGGCTCGTCATCAAGTCGATGCCGCGCAACGCCTGCGTAATCCAGATCACGCCCGTGAGGCTGACCAGGACCAGCGCAAACGACGCGAGCGTCGTGCGGAAGATATACCTATCGATTGACCCCATGCGCTACCGCACGAATCCCACCAAGTCCCCAATGCCGGCCGGAATTCCGGCTGTCCAACCAATCCCCGCAAGGGGATCCCCAAGGTCGGTCAACCATCTCATCCGCCGGCTTACTCTCTCAGTACCATCCCTTTGATCCGTCAACAAAATGGCTGCCCCGTGGCACCCTCAATATATGGTTAATATTTCCCTCGTTGTGGCCCCTCGGCCACGGGGGGTGCTTGGCATCGACCGGGCCGGTGGCCCATAGTGCGTTACGCCCAGTGAATCGCCGTTCAGCTCCGGCCCGTGGCCGGGACTGCCGATCGGTAAAAGCGCAACGTTTTTGAGGAGTTACTCATGTCCGATGCCATCAAGGTCGGCTTCGTTCCATTATCTGCCGCCGTCCGTGGCATCATGGTCGTGTTCTGCGACGACAGCCTGAAGCTCGGCCCGGCGACCGCCAAGGCCCTCGGCGGGGCCACCGAACTCGTGAAGCGGGCGGCCACCGCCGCCGCCTTCAAGGGCAAAAGCGGCGCTGCGCTCGACATCCTTGCGCCGGAGGGCGTGATGGCCACCCGCCTGATCGTGATCGGCGCCGGCAAGGCGGCCGGCCTGAAGGCGAACGACTTTCTCAAATTCGGCGGCGTGGCGGCGAGCAAGCTTCCGGCCGGGGTGGCGGCCATGACCATCATGGCGGAACTGCCCAATGGCGCCATGACGAGCGAGCAGGCGGTCGCGATCGCCTCGGGCCTGCGGCTGCGCACCTACAAGTTCGACCGCTACAAGACCAAGAAGAAGGACGGCGAGGAGGGCGGCACGCGCGCCGACGTCTCGTTTGCTGTCGGCGATGTCGTCGCCGCGAAGAAGGCGTTTGCATCGGCCGGTGCGATCGTGGACGGCGTGATCATTGCGCGCGACCTCGTCAACGAGCCGCCGAACGTGCTTTTTCCAGAGGAGTTCGCGCGCCGCGCAGGCTTGCTCCGCAAGCTCGGCGTCAAGATCGAGGTGCTCGACGTCAAGGCGATGGACAAGCTCGGCATGGGCGCGCTGCTCGGCGTCGGCCAGGGCTCGGCGCGGCCGAGCCGCACCGTGATCATGCGTTGGGACGGCGGCAAGAAGGGTGAGGCGCCGGTTGCCTTCGTCGGCAAGGGCGTCTGCTTCGACACCGGCGGCATTTCGATCAAGCCGGCCGGCAGCATGGAGGACATGAAGGGCGACATGGGAGGCGCTGCCTGCGTCGTCGGCCTGATGCATGCGCTCGCCGCACGCAAGGCCAAGGTCAACGTCGTCGGCGCCATCGGCCTCGTCGAGAACATGCCGGACGGCAACGCGCAGCGCCCGGGCGACATCGTCACCTCGATGTCGGGACAGACCATCGAGATCATCAACACCGACGCGGAAGGCCGCCTGGTGCTTGCCGATGTGCTCTGGTACGTCGCCAAGAAAACCAAGCCGAAATTCATGGTGGATCTGGCGACGTTGACCGGCGCCATCGTGGTCGCGCTCGGCACCGAGCATGCCGGCATGTTCTCCAACAATGACGAGCTTGCCGAGCGGCTGCTGGCGGCCGGCATCGAGAGCGGCGAGAAGGTCTGGCGCCTGCCGCTTGGCCCCGAATACGACAAGCTGATCGACTCCCAGTTCGCCGACATGAAGAACACCGGCGGACGCCATGGCGGCTCGATCACCGCGGCGCAGTTCCTCCAGCGCTTCGTGGACGGCACGCCCTGGGCGCATCTCGATATCGCCGGGACCGCCATGGGCGCGCCGAAGACCGACATCAACCACAGCTGGGGAAGTGGCTATGGCGTTCGCTTGCTCGACCGTCTGGTCGCCGACCATTACGAGCGCAAATGACCCGAGATGACTGAAGTCCTTTTCTACCATCTGCAAAACATGACGGTGGAGAACGTGTTGCCGCCCCTTCTCGAGAAATCGCTCGAGCGCGGCTGGCGCGTCGTGGTGCAGTCGACTTCGCCGGAGCGCGCCGATGCGCTCGACGCCCATTTGTGGACCTATCGCGACGATTCCTTCCTGCCGCACGCGACCTGGCGGGTGAGCGACGCCGCCGAACAGCCGATCGTGCTGGCGGTCGAGGATGACAATCCGAACGGTGCCAATGTCCGCTTCCTCGTCGACAACGCCGCGCTGCCGCAGGACGCGCAGGGCTATGAGCGCATGGTGCTGCTGTTCGACGGGGACGATCCGGACGCACTTGCGTTCGCCCGCAGCGCCTGGACGGATTGCAAGGCGCGGGGATTTGATGTCACCTATTGGCAGGCCGACGAGCGGGGCCGATGGCAGAAGCGGAATTAGCGGTCGCTCGCAATTAATGATAATTTGCACTTTTCGGGGGATGATGGCTTTTGTCACCTTCGTGCCGCAAAGTGGTGTTGGTACAATTGCTTAGGGCCGATCCTTCACTCGGGGAAATTAGTTTATCGTGCGACATCAAAAGCTTCCCAGCTCGCTCATAGTTGCGTTGGCGGCCATAGCCCCGCTGGTCGCGGGCTGTTCGGGCGGGACCGATCTGTTGTCCAGGGATGCCCAGTGGTTCAACACGCCCAGCCGCCTGTTCATCAAAAGCATCTCGATCGAGTCGCCGCCGCTAACCCCCGACAAGCCGGTTGGGGCCGAGGATCTGGTCAGCGCCGACGGGGCTTGTGCCGGCATGGCGCCGCCGCCCGGGCCGGCTGATGCGAATGCGTCGACGACCGCGCCGGCTCCCATGGGCGGCACCGTCGCGCTCGGCCACACCGAATGCGATGTGGTGCGCGGCATCGGCGCGCCCTCGAGCGTCAACCTCTCCGGTGATGCCGCCGGCAGGCGCGTTGCGGTCGTGACCTGGACGACCGGTCCGCGCGCCGGCATCTACACCTTCACGGCCGGCCGCCTGTCCTCGATCGAGGGCACGCCGGAGGCGCCGGTCATGCCGAAGGCGACCAAGCCGAAGCCGAAGAAGAAGTCGGCGGCGTAACGGGTTTGGCCTTTTGCCCTGATGCTGGTTGCAGCTGTCGCTGCGATCGGCCGCGCATGCTTGCCCCTATCGTCAAGCGATTTTGCATCCATTGATTGCGATGGGCGGGCGTGAATCGTGATCTCTCCGTTCTCGCTCGCCGGCGATCTTGTTCGCGAGTTTCGACATCGCGGATGCCGACCTTCGCCCAAAGCGTCTTCATTGCCTCGAGCCGCGTTTTTCCGCGCGCGTTGAAAGTCACGGGGGCGTTACGCGTGATCCGTGATCACGCGATTCGTGATGAGAGAGCCTTCGCATTCGCTTTCGAAAACTGCCCCGAAGCAAAACTGGAGGAAATCTCCAGAATAATCACGCGCGTCTCAAGCAACGGTTCAAGAATGTCATGTGCGCGGCTGCTACGCATCGAAGGGAGGGGCTAGGTCGGGAGGATCATTTGGATGTCCATTACCTCTGTGTTTTCCCCGGTTACGGGGCAGCTCACCATTTTCGGCGACAGCGCGAATAACGGCCTTGTGATAAGTCGCGACAAGTCCGGCCGCATCCTGGTCAATAACGGGCACGTGAAAACGGTTGGTGGCGAACCCACCGTCGACAACACCACTGCGATCGACATCTTCGGTCAAGGCGGTGACGACACGATCACCGTCGACGAATGCCACGGCCCGATGCCGGCGGTGCACATCTTCGGCGGCGACGGCAATGACAGGATCACGGGCGGCTCGGGAGCCGATCTCCTGTTTGGTCAGGCCGGCAACGATTTGATCAAGGGAGGCGGCGGCAACGATCTGCTGTTCGGCGGAGCGGGTAACGACGTCCTGGACGGCTGTAGCGGCGACAATCAGCTGTTCGGCGAGGCCGGCGACGATGTCATGGTCTGGAATCCGGGCGGCGGCACCAACCTGTTCGAGGGTGGTGAGGGCAACGATACGGCTCAGGTCAACGGAAGCAACGCCGCCGAGACGTTCACGATCACGGCGAACGGCACCCGTGTGCGGCTCGACGGGACGGGCGCGGTGCCGTTCTCGCTCGACATCGGCACGACGGAAAATCTCGTCCTGCACGGTGGGGCGGCGACGATGTCATCACCGCGGGCAACGGGCTCGGCAGCCTGATCTCGCTGAGGCTCGATGGCGGCGCCGGCAACGACAGGATTACCGGCGGCGATGGCAACGACCTCATCATCGGCGGCAGCGGGGACGACATCGTCAATGGCGGACGCGGCAACGACGTCGCCCAGCTCGGGAGTGGCGACGACACTTTCATCTGGAATCCCGGTGACGGCAGCGACACGGTCGAAGGCGGATCGGGCAGCGACAAGCTGCTTTTCAATGGCGCCAACATCAACGAGACCATCGACATCTCGGCCAATGGCGGCCGGGTGCGCTTCACCCGCGATGTCGCCAACATCACGATGGATCTCAACAGCGTCGAGCAGATCGAATTCGATGCGCGTGGCGGCGCCGACAACATCACTGTCGGCGATCTCACCGGGACCGGCGTCAAGCAGGTGCTGGTTGATCTCGGAGCCGTTCCGGGAGGGACGCAAGGCGACGGCGCAGCTGACACGGTGACCGTCAACGGCAGCAACGGCAATCAGCACATCGAGGTCACAGCCACGGGCACAACGGTCACGGTCACGGGGCTGCCGGAGCTCGTGACGATCGCAAATGCAGAGGCCGGCAACGACCGGCTGGTCGTTCAGGCGCTCGGCGGCAACGACGTCATCGATGCATCCACGCTCGGCGCGGCGATCGGGCTGACCATCGACGGCGGCGCGGCCAACGACACCATCACCGGCAGCCAGGGAGCCGACACCCTGATCGGCGGCGACGGCAACGACAAGGTCATCGGCGGCCGCGGCAATGACGTCGCGCTTCTTGGCGCAGGCGACGACATCTTCACGTGGAATCCCGGTGACGGCAGCGACGTCGTCGAAGGCGGCGCGGGAACCGATACGCTGGTGTTCAACGGCGCCAACGTGGCCGAGAACATGTCGGTCTCGGCGAACGGAAGCCGTGCGCTACTTACCCGTGACGTCGGTGCTATCGTCATGGACCTCGCTGGCGTCGAGCACGTGCAGATCGCGGCAGCAGGCGGCGCCGACAACATCACCGTCAACGATCTGAGCGGGACAGGAATCACGCAGGTTGCCATCGACCTCAGCGCCGGCCCCGGCAGCCAGAGCGGCGATGGCGCGGCGGACCTCGTGACCGTGAACGGCACGAATGGTGACGACAACATATCGGTCGTGACCGCCGGCGGATCGATCGTGGTCAACGGCCTCGCTGCGCAGGTGACGATTGCACACGCGGACGCCGGTGATGTGCTCGGCATCAACGGCGGACAAGGCAATGACGTTATCGATGCGTCTTCCATCAAGGCGGGACAGTCGTTCAGCCTCAATATCAACGGCGGCGACGGCAACGACACCATCACAGGCAGTGCCGGCAATGACATCGTGAACGGCGGACGCGGCAACGATTTCGCCAATCTCGGTGCGGGCGACGACACCTTCGTCTGGAATCCCGGCGACGGCAGCGACACCGTCGAAGGCGGCAAGGGCACCGACACGCTGGCATTCAACGGCGCCAATATCAACGAGACCATCAACATCTCGGCCAATGGCGGCCGGGTGCTGTTCACGCGGGATGTTGCCGCCATTGCGATGGACCTGAACGGGGTCGAACATGTCGACTTCAATGCCCTCGGCGGTGCCGACAACATTGCGGTCGGTGACCTCTCCGGCACCGGCGTCAGCCAGGTCGACCTCGATCTCGGCGCCAATGACGGCGCCGCGGATACCGTGACCATCAACGCAACCGGCGGCAACGACGTCATCACGGTGACCGAGCACGACGGCATCATCACGGTGTCGGGGCTTGGCCAGGACATCAACATCACCGATGCCGGCGCGGGCGACAGGATCGTTATCAACGGTCTCGATGGCGACGACGTCATCACGGCTTCCGGCTTGCACAGCGGCATCCAGCTCGTTGCCAATGGCGGCAACGGCGACGATGTGCTGATCGGCAGCCCGGGCAACGACTCGCTGGCGGGTGGTGCCGGTGATGACGTGCTGATCGGCGGCGGCGGCCTCGACATCCTGGACGGCGGCACCGGCAACAACGTCGTCATCCAGGGCGGAGCGTTTGCGGCCGCGATGCTGCTCAACCAGGCCATGGCGGCCAGCTTCGTCCCGGCAGGTGAGGGGAACGGCGAGATGCCGCTGCCCGATCCGCACGCGACGCAGAGCCAGGTGCTCGCACCGCCCCAGCACGCCTGAAGCCGGCGGCATCGGCCCGGAGAACGCTCATGATGACCAACGCGGTCTCCTCCGATACGGGGCTCGATGCGTTGCTGACGCTGCTGCATCTGCAAGGTGTTGCGGCCGATCGCGCGCAGCTCAGGCACCGGCTGGGCGCGGCAAGCTTCGGCGCAGCGGATATCGTCCGCAGCGCCAGGTCTCTCGGACTTAAAGCCAGAACCTATCGCACACAGTGGAGCCGTCTGTCGGACACTCCGCTGCCTGCGATCGCAATGCTGCGGGACGGCGGCTTCATGGTCATCGCAAAGGCCTCCGCCGACAAGGTGCTGGTGCAGTCTCCGGAGGCGCAGCGCCCGGTGCTGATGGATCGCGACGAGCTGTGCGCGATCTGGGACGGCGGCTTGATCCTGATGGTCCGGCGCGCCGGGCTGTCAGACCTCGGACGGCATTTCGATATCACCTGGTTCATCGGCGCGATCGGCAAATACCGGCGGCTGCTGGGCGAGGTGCTGGCGGCTTCGTTCTTCCTCCAGCTTTTTGCGCTGGTCTCGCCGCTGTTCTTCCAGGTCGTGATTGACAAGGTGCTGGTACACCGCTCGCTGTCTACGCTCGACGTTCTCGTCATCGGCCTCGTCGTCGTCTCCCTGTTCGACACCGTGCTCGGGATCCTGCGCAATTACCTGTTTGCGCACACGACCAACCGCATCGACGTGGAGCTCGGGGCACGTCTGTTTCACCATCTGCTGGCGCTGCCGATGGCCTGGTTTCAGGCCAGGCGCGTCGGCGATTCCGTGGCGCGGGTCCGTGAGCTCGAGAACATCCGCAATTTCATCACCAGCTCGTCGTTGACGCTTCTCATCGACATGGTCTTCACCTCGGTGTTCCTCGCGGTGATGTTCGCCTATTCGGCGCAGATGAGCTTCATCGTGCTGGCGTCGTTCCCGTTTTACATCGCGATCTCGGCCGTGGCGACGCCGCTGTTTCGCCGCAGGCTGGACGAGAAATTCCGCCGCGGCGCCGAGAACCAGGCTTTCCTGGTCGAGAGCGTCAGTGGTATCGAAACGCTGAAGGCGATGGCGGTCGAGCCGCAGATGCAGCGTCGCTGGGAAGAGCAGCTCGCCGGTTATGTCTCGGCGAGCTTCGGTGTCACCAGCCTCGGCAACACGGCAAGCCAGCTCGTGCAGCTCGTCAGCAAAGTCGTCACTGCCGGCATTCTCTATGTCGGCGCCAGGCTGGTGATCGGTGACGCACTGACCGTCGGCGAGCTCGTGGCCTTCAACATCTTCGCGGGGCGGGTGTCGGCCCCGGTGCTGCGGCTCGCGCAAGTCTGGCAGGATTTTCATCAGGCGCGGCTGTCGATCGCGCGGCTCGGCGACATCCTCAACAGCGCGGCGGAGCCGGCTTACTCCGCCGCCCGCGCGGGGCTGCCGCCGATCCGGGGCAACGTCCGCTTCGAGCACGTCTCTTTCCGTTACCGGCTCGATGGGCCCGAGATCCTGCACGATGTCTCATTCGATATTCCAGCCGGACAAACCGTCGGCATCGTCGGATCGTCCGGTTCGGGCAAAAGCACTTTCGCCAAGCTGGTGCAGCGGCTCTACGTTCCGCAAGGCGGCCGCGTGCTCGTCGACGGAATGGATCTGATGACGACCGACCCGGCCGGGCTCCGTCGGCAGATCGGAATCGTGCTCCAGGACAACATGCTGTTCAACCGGTCGGTGCGAGACAACATCGCGCTGGCCGATCCGAGCCTGCCGATGGACCGCATTATCGACGCGGCGAAGCTGGCGGGCGCGCATGATTTCATTCTGGAGCTCCCCGAGGGCTACGATACGGTGGTCGGAGAGCGCGGCTCAACGCTCTCGGGCGGGCAGCGCCAGCGCATCGCGATCGCCCGCGCGCTGGTGGGCAATCCCCGGATCCTGATCTTCGACGAAGCCACCAGCGCGCTCGACTATGAAAGCGAGCGGATCATCCATGACAACATGAAGGAGATCGCGAAAGGCCGCACCGTCCTGATCATCGCGCACCGTCTCTCAACCGTCCGCGGCGCCGATCGCATCTTCACCCTGGAACGCGGCCGTCTGGTCGAGGACGGCACGCATGATGCGCTGATCAAGACCGGCGGCCGCTACGCCGCCCTGCATCGTCTCCAGGGAGGCATTTATGAGGTCGGCTAGCACTGTGCCGGCCACCCGGCCGGAGCAGACCGTGATCCCGTTCCGGGATGGAAAGGGCCGGCGCGCCGAGGAAGTCGCCTTCCTGCCGGCGGCGCTGGAAATCACGGAGACACCGCCATCGCCGATCGGCCGCGCCATCGCCATGGTCCTGATGCTGCTTGTCTGCGCGGCGATGGCCTGGTCGGCCTGGGGCACGATCGACATCGTGGCCTCCGCAACCGGTAAGGTCGTGTCGAGCGGGCGAAGCAAGGTGGTCCAGCCGTTCGAGACCGGCGTGGTGCGCGCCATTCACGTGCAGGACGGCCAATCGGTCAAATCGGGCGACCTGCTGATCGAGCTCGATCCGACCGTGAACGCCGCGGAGCGCGATCGTCTGCACGACGATCTCATGGCCGAGCGGCTCAACGTCGCGCGCCTCCGCGCCGCATTGGCAGGCGGCGAAGAGGTGTCCGCCGATCTCGTCGTACCAGAGGACGCCGATCCCATGCTGGTCGCGACGCAGCGACAGCTCCTCGCCAATCAGGTCAGCGAGAACAGGGCCAAGCTCGCGGCGCTGGCGCGTCAGGAAGCGCAGAAGGAGGCCGAACATCAGACGATTGCGGCGACGATTCACAAGCTTGATGCGTTGCTGCCGGTCACCCAGCAGCGTGTCGAGATTCGCAAGACGCTGATGGAGAAGGAGATCGGCTCGAAGCTGACCTACTATGAGACCCTCCAGCTCCAGATCGAGCAGCAGGAGGAGCTTCGCGTCCAGAGCAGCCGCTTGAAGGAGGCCGAGGCGGCCGTCGCCGCGATCCGGGAGACTCGCATCCAGGCCTTGGCCGAGTACAGGAAAAGTCTCTCCGACGAGCTTGCCAAGAGCGAACAGAAGGCCAATGGCGTCGCACGCGATCTGATCAAGGCGCAGCAGAGGACGAGGCTTCAGCAACTGACGTCGCCGGTCGACGGCGTCGTGCAGCAGCTCGCGGTCCACACTGTGGGCGGCGTGGTCACGCCCGCGCAGTCGCTGCTGGTGATCGTGCCGACCGATACGCGGCTCGAGATCGAGGCGATGATCTCCAACCGCGATATCGGATTTGTCGAGGCCGGGCAGGGCGCCGCCATCAAGATCGATACTTTCAATTTCACCCGCTACGGGCTTCTCGCAGGCCGGGTCGTGAGCGTCTCGCAGGACGCCATCATCCGCGACCGGCCGCAGGAGCGCGGGAGCGACCGTGCGCTCGCGACGCAACGCGACAGCAGCGAGCCCAGCGGGCAGGAGTTGAGTTACAGCGCCCGTATCTCGCTCGATCGCACCCAGATGCAGGTGGACGACCGCCTCGTCAACCTGTCCCCGGGAATGGCGGTGACCGTCGAAATCAGGACCGGTTCGCGCACCATCCTGAGCTACCTGCTATCGCCGCTGCAGCGTTACCGGCACGAGATCATGCGGGAGCGCTAGTTCCCACATGATGCTGACGAAGCTTCGCGAGACGCGCCGGCTCAGTCGGTGCGGCAAAGAACAGGTTATTGAACGGCTAATCACCAGGTAGCAAAATACCGGTACTGTGCATGGGGTTGTTTTTGCGATTTTGATGTCGGCCCGGTCGCGGAGGCGTCAGCCCGCCGCCTCGTCGAACTGCGTGCTCGCCTCGAGCCACTGCTCCTCGGCACGTGCCAGCGCGTCGGCCGCATTGGCGCGTGCTTTCGACAGTTGGGCGGCCTGCTTGGGGTCGCGGCTGAAGATGTCGGGCAGGGCGAGCGCGGTGTCGATCTTGCTGATGATCTCGCTGACGCGGGCGATCTCGGTTTCTGCTTCCGCGATGCGTTTCTTCAGCGAGCCGCGATTGTCCGATCTCGGACGCTGCGGCTTCTCGCTCGCCGCGCTGCGTTCGCGCGGCGCGGGCTCGCCATTGCGCGCGGACAGCACCAGGCGGCGATATTCGTCGAGGTCGCCGTCGTAATTGGTCACGGTGCGGTCGGCGACGATCCAGAGTTGATCGGCGCAGGACTCGATCAGATAGCGGTCGTGCGAGACCATGATGACCGCGCCGGGGAATTCGTTGATCGCTTCCGCAAGCGCTGCGCGGCTGTCGATGTCGAGATGGTTGGTCGGCTCGTCCAGGATGATCATGTTGGGGCCGAAGAAGGTCGCAAGTCCCAGCAGGAGCCGCGCCTTCTCGCCGCCCGACAATTTTCCAACCTTGGTGTCGGCCGCTTTGCCGGAAAAGCCGATGGCGCCGGCGCGGGCGCGTACTTTCGCTTCGGGCGCCTCGCCCATCAGCTTGCGGACGTGGTCGTAGGTCGAGGCATCCTCGTTCAATTCGTCGAGCTGGTGCTGCGCGAAATAGGCAATCGAGAGCTTGTCGGCGCGGGTCACTTTGCCCGAGAATGGAGCGAGGCGCCCGGCGAGCAGTTTCACCAACGTCGACTTGCCGTTGCCATTGGAGCCGAGCAGCGCGATGCGGTCGTCATTGTCGACGCGCAAGGTGACGCGGTTCAGCACGGGCGTGTTCGGATCGTAGCCGACCACGACGTTGTCGGCGGCGATGATCGGCGGCGACAGGATCTTCTCGGGCGCGGGAAAGCTGATCTCGCGCACGTCCTGGGTGACCAGCGCCGTGATCGGCTTCAGCCGTTCCAGCATTTTCACACGGGACTGCGCCTGGCGGGCTTTCGAGGCTTTGGCCTTGAAGCGGTCGACAAAGGCTTGCAGGCGCGCGCGTTCGGCTTCCTGGCGCTTGACCGCTTTGGCATCGAGCATCTCGCGCATGGCGCGTTGCTCTTCGAACGAGGAGTAGGTGCCTTTGTAAAGCGTGAGCTTGCCGCGCTCCAGATGCAGGATCTGGTCGACCGAGCTTTCAAGGAGATCACGGTCGTGGCTGATCACGATCACCGTGCGCGGATAATGCGCGAGGTGATCCTCGAGCCACAGCGTGCCCTCGAGGTCGAGATAGTTGGTGGGCTCGTCGAGCAGCAACAGGTCCGGCGCCGCAAACAGCGTTGCGGCAAGCGCGACGCGCATGCGCCAGCCGCCGGAGAATTCGGCGCAGGGACGGAGCTGGTCGGCGGCGGAGAAGCCGAGGCCGGACAGGATGGCGGCGGCACGGCTCGGTGCCGAATGCGCGTCGATGTCGACCAGCCGGGTCTGGATCTCGGCGATCCGGTGCGGATCGGTCGCGCTCTCGGCCTCGGTGAGCAGCGCGTCGCGTTCGAGGTCGGCCTTGAGCACGACCGAGATCAGGCTCTCGGGGCCGTTCGGCGCTTCCTGCGCGAGGCTGCCGACGCGCCAACGGGGCGGCAGGGTCACCGTGCCGTGCTCGGCCGCGAGCTCGCCGCGGATCACCTTGAACAGGGTCGATTTGCCGGTGCCGTTGCGACCGACCATGCCGACGCGCGATCCCGGCGTGATCTGCACGGAACTCTGGTCAATCAGAAGGCGTCCGGCGAGGCGGATGGAGAGGTCGGTGATGGAAAGCATGCGGCCTTGTCACCGCACCCGCGATCAAACGCAACCCGTTTTTCCGTGTCTGCAAGCCGGTGCGTGTCAACTCAGTGCGAATCGCGCTCGCGCTGCTTCAGCTCATTGAGGAGTTGCTCGAGGTGCGTCGGAAGCCTGGCTTCGGGCCGCAGGCTCTGCTGGAGCCGTTCGGCCACGGCATCGGAGATCGAGCGGCTGGTGCGCCGGTCGATTTGCTCGCTGTCATTGGCAAAAGGGCCAGCCATCGCAGGGTTCCGTGTTCTCAAAGAAGCAACACGGTACCAAGTCCTTGGCCCCCAAATGGTTTCGCCACTCGCGGCGATTGCGCGGCATTCTAGCAAAAATTGTGTGAAGCCGCGCAATGTCCCCCTCCGAATACAAAGCCCCGGCGCTGGGGGACGCCGGGGCTTCGCTTGGAAGGTACCTTGGGGGGCTCAGGTACCTTTGGAAAGGTGCTGTCGGGCTCAGTAGCAGCGGTTGATCATCCGCCAGCGGGGTCCCCAGGGGGTCGGGACCAGCCGGCGCACATAGCAGCCGCCATAGCCGTAGGAGACGGGGGCATAGAAGCGCGGGCCACCCCAGCCGTAACCGTGATGCCAGCCGCCGCCGCCGCCGTGCCAGCCCCAGCCGCCACCATGCCAGTGCGCAGAGGCGGAGGTCGGTGCCAGCGCGGCACCAAGCGCAACCGCGGCAACAGCGGCGAGCGAAAGTTTCCTCAACATGGTGATCTCCTCAAAACTGCCGACGCGGGGCTATCGCGTCGATGGAAAGGCCGCCGAAACGGTCCGCCTCGGGAGGAGGCTTTGGTTTCGATGGACCTGAGGTTATCCGAGCGAGGCTGAACCAAACCCTGACGAGGCCTTCAGATTGGGTTCATTTAGGTGAAATCGTCGTAATCCATGTTGGCATTCTGACTCCTGGCCTGCGGCCAAGCGCCCGCGAGGCGGTTTTGGCGGTCGCTTGCCGTATGGCGAAGGCGCCGATATAAGCCCGGCAACTCCGAACCACCGTTTTCTCTTCAAGGACAAGATCATGGCCATCGAACGCACCTTCTCGATCATCAAGCCCGACGCCACAGCGCGTAACCTCACCGGTGCGGTTAACGCCGTGATCGAGAAGGCGGGCCTGCGCATCGTCGCGCAGAAGCGCATCCGCATGACCAAGGAACAGGCCGAGACCTTCTATGCGGTCCACAAGGCGCGCCCCTTCTTCGGTGAGCTCGTGGACTTCATGACGTCGGGCCCCGTGGTGGTCCAGGTGCTGGAAGGCGAGGGTGCCGTCTCCAAGTATCGCGACGTGATGGGGGCGACCGATCCGTCCAAGGCGGCTGACGGCACCATCCGCAAGCTCTACGCCAAGTCGATCGGTGAGAACTCCGCGCACGGTTCGGATGCGCCGGAGACCGCCGCGATCGAGATCGCGCAGTTCTTCTCGGGCAACGAGATCGTCGGCTGATCCGTCAGCCGATCAGGTAACGAGACGCGGCGAAAGGACGTAGTGTGAACTGGCTCTGGCAGATCTTCGATCCCGCTACGATCGGGGCATTCTTCACCCAGTTCCGCGTTGAGATGGCCGAACCGACCTTCTGGGTCGCGGTCGGCAAGATCATCTGGATCAACATCCTCTTGTCCGGCGACAATGCGCTGGTGATCGCGCTCGCCTGCCGCGGCCTCAAGCCGCGGCATCGGCTGTGGGGCATGATCCTGGGTGCCGGCGCCGCGGTGCTGCTGCGGATCATCTTCACGGGCATCGTCGCGAGCCTGATGGAGCTGCCGTACCTCAAGCTGGTCGGCGGTCTTGCGCTGATCGTGATTGCGGCAAAGCTGCTGGTGCCGGAACAGGAGGACGAGGACGGCGTCGAGTCGGCTTCGCATCTGTGGCAGGCCGTGCAGATCGTCGTCGTCGCCGACATCGTCATGAGCCTGGACAACGTCATTGCGGTGGCCGCGGCCGCCAATGGCAGCGCGCCCTTGCTGGTGCTCGGTCTTGCCATCAGCGTGCCCTTGATCGTCGCCGGTGCGGCGCTGATCATGGCGCTGCTCGCAAAGGTGCCGGTTCTGGTGTGGGCCGGCGCGGCGCTGCTCGGCTGGATTGCGGGCGAGGTGATCGCTACCGATCCCGGCATCGCGCCGAGGCTGCACACGCTGTTCGACGGTCCGTTCGGCGCCTCGCTCGACAACGTGCTCAGCGCCTTGCGCATCCCGCCGCAATTCGCCCATGGCGGCGGAGGCGGCGAATATCTGTGCGCAGCTCTCGGCGTCGTCGTCGTGCTGGCCGTCGGCTCCATCTGGCGTCGGCGCAGCATGAGCGCGGCCGCGCTGGAGTCCTCCGAGCGCCACGCCAAGGCCTCGGCGGAATAGGCTTATCTTTCGAGCATAATCTTTTCGGAAAAGCGCTTCAGGCTTTTCCGGATCATGCGCTAGCGCCGCACGATCGAGCCGGCGCGGTTGATCAGGCGGGCGAGCGCGCGGAAGCGGCTGCCGACGCGATCCGCGACGAGATCGCCGAGGCGGTGCTCGAACACCAGCAACAGCTTGCGGCCCACGCTGCGGAAATGCGTCGCGGGCAAGACGCCCGGACGCGCCGCCGAGATCAGATGCGCAACGCGGAAGGCCGCGCCGAGTAGGCGGGCGCGTTCGAGTTGCGCCGGCGTCAGCAGCTCCTGCATGGCGACCGGCGGCTGGTTCTCCTCGCTGAGCCCCGCATAGCGATAGAACACGGACAGGCCGACGAAGGCGCGCTCGGTGTGGGTGATCGCGCCGAAATTGCCGTTGACGACGAGGCTCAGCGTCTGCTCGCCGCGATGGTCGGGATGCACCCGCCAGCCGATGTCGGACAACAGGCACGCGGCGTGGCGCAGACGGCGGTCCTCCTCGGTCTCGCGCAGCTTCACCACGCGCGCGAGGCGGTCGGTCCAGGCGATCAACTCGCGCGCGTGCTTTGCCGAACGAGACAGCAGCTGGTTCAGCTCCTCGGCCGCGCAGATCAGTCCGTCCTTGTTGCGTTCGGACTCCGGCAGCTTCTCGTGCAGCAGGCCCTCGCGCACGCCGAAGGTCGAGAACACGATGGTCTTCGGCTTCGCCACCCGGATGATGTGCTCGAGCACCAGTGCCGCATAGGTGAGGAGCGGGCGCCGGGCGTCGGCGACGATCTCGATGTCTGCAAGCATGCCGGCGGCCGCAAGCCGGCGGAGACGTCGGGAAAAATCGAGCGCCTCGGCAGCCGAAATCGAATAGCCGTGCATCACCTGGAGCGGGTAGCCGCTCTGGATGATGTGGATGCGCGCCAGCGCGCGCCAGGTACCGCCGACCGCGTAGAAGCTGCGGCCAGTACCTGCCTTGAGCTGCGGCACCCCGTCGAGCGCTTCGCGCACGATGCGGTCGGCGCGTTTCAGGGATTTATGCGCGAGGTCCTGCAGCGCGAGGCCGCCGAGTGGCAGCGTCACGCCGCTGCGCACGGTGTTTTTGCGCACGTCGATCAGTTCGAGCGAGCCGCCGCCGAGGTCGCCGACGATGCCGTCGGGATGATGGATGCCGGAGATCACCCCAAGCGCCGACAGCCGCGCCTCGCGCGGGCCCGACAGGATCTCGATCTTCACCGCGCAGATTCGCTCGGCTTTCGCGATGAAGTCGGGGCCGTTGGAGGCGTCGCGGCAGGCGGCGGTCGCAATCGCAAACACCCGTCCGACCTGCATCACCCGGCACAGCGCACGGAAGCGCTTGAGCGAGGTCAGCGCCTTGTCGACGGCGTCGGGCGCAAGCAGGCCCGTGCTCTGCACCTCGCGCCCAAGCCCGCACAGCGTCTTCTCGTTGAAGATGGGAATGAGGCTCCGCGTCAGTCCCTCGTAGACGACGAGACGGACCGAGTTGGAGCCGATGTCGATGACCGCGACGCTCGAGCCGCGCTTGCGCGGCCGCTTCACGTCGACGATCCCGGATCAGGATTGATGACGTTCATTACGGCGCGTGAGGCGGCGCGGCGAGGATTCCTTGAGCGACTTACCACGGCCAGACAGACTCGGATTGGTCATGAAGTAGTTGTGGACGTTGAAAGGCTCCTCGCCCTTCGCGGTCTTCATACGCGTTGAGGACCCGTCCGGCAACAATTGCCAGCTCTGCTCATTGTCCTTGAGATTGGCGACCATGATCTGTTCGAGAACCTGCTGATGCACCGTGGGATTTTGCAGCGGACACAGCACCTCGACGCGGCGGTCGAGATTGCGCGGCATCATGTCGGCCGAGGAGATATACACAGCCGCTTTCGCGCTCGGCAGGCCCTGGCCCATGCCGAAGCAGTAAATTCGGCCGTGTTCGAGGAATCGTCCGATGATCGACTTGACGCGGATGTTCTCCGACAGGCCGGGAATGCCGGGCCGCAGGCAGCAGATACCGCGCACCACAAGCTCGACCTGCACGCCGGCCTGTGAGGCCTCGTAGAGCGCGTCGATAATGTCGGGGTCGACCAGCGCGTTCATCTTCATCCAGACCGCACCGGGCCGGCCGTGGCGCGCATGCGCGGTCTCGCCCTGGATGTGCTCGATGATGCGCTTGCGCAAGGTCAGCGGCGAGACGGCCATCTTTTCAAGATCGCTCGGCGCGGCATAGCCGGTGATGAAGTTGAACACGCGGGCGGCATCGCGGCCGATGGTCGGGTCCGAGGTGAAGTAGGAGAGGTCGGTGTAGATGCGCGCGGTCACCGGATGATAATTGCCGGTGCCGGTGTGGACGTAAGTCGTGAGGCTGCCGCCTTCACGGCGCACCACCATCGACAATTTCGCGTGGGTCTTCAGTTCGAGGAAGCCGTAGACGACCTGCACGCCGGCGCGTTCGAGGTCGCGCGCCCAGCGGATGTTGGCCTCCTCGTCGAAGCGGGCCTTCAGCTCGATCAGCGCGGTGACGGATTTGCCGGCTTCTGCAGCTTCCACGAGCGCGCGCACGATCGGCGAGTTGCTCGAGGTGCGGTAGAGCGTCTGCTTGATGGCGACGACGTCGGGGTCGCGCGTCGCCTGCTGGAGAAACTGCACCACGACGTCGAAGGATTCATAGGGGTGATGGACGACGAGATCCTTCTGCCGGATCGCAGCGAAGATGTCGCCGCCTTGCTCGCGCACGCGCTCGGGATGGCGGGGCACGTAAGGGGTGAATTCGAGGTCAGGCCGGTCGAGGCGGGTGAGCTGCGAGAGCTCGTTCATAGCGAGCACGCCATCGACCAGGAACACCTCGTCGTCGGCGGTCGACAGCGCGTGCTGTACGAAGCTGCGCAGCTGCTCCGGCATCTTGGCATCGATCTCGAGCCGGATCACCGAGCCGCGGCGGCGGCGCTTCAGCGCGGTCTCGAACAAGCGGACGAGATCCTCGGCCTCTTCCTCGATTTCGAGTTCGGAGTCGCGGATGACGCGGAAGGCGCCCTGGCCGTGAAGATTGTAGCCAGGGAACAGGCGGTTGATGAACAGTGCGGTGGCCTGCTCCAGCGAGATCAGCCGGACTATCTTGCCCTCGGCCGGCAGGCGGATGAAGCGGTCGATCTTGCCGGGCATGCGGATCAGCGCGTTCATCTGCTTGCCGTCGGCGGCGCGCGTGAGCTGGAGCGCGATGGTGAAGCCGAGGCTCGGAATGAACGGGAAGGGGTGGGCCGGGTCGATCGCGAGCGGTGTCAGCAGCGGGAACACGTTGCTGAGGAAGTAGTCCTCGACCCAGGTTCGTTCCGCTTTGGTGACTTCCTTGCCCTCGACCAGCACGATGCCCTCGTCGGCGAGCGTGCCGCGCAGGTCGCGCCAGATTGCCTGCTGGTCGGAGGCAAGCTGCGAGACGGTCCGGTTGATCAGTGCGAGCTGCTCGGACGGGGTCAGACCGTCGGGGCTGCGCTCGGCGATGCCTTCGCGCACCTGGGCCTTGATGCCGGCAACGCGGACCATGAAGAACTCGTCGAGGTTATTCGCTGAAATCGACAGGAATCGCACCCGCTCCAGCATAGGGTGGCTGGGATTGACCGATTCCTCCAGGACGCGGCGGTTGAAGTGCAGCCAGGAGAGCTCGCGATTGATGAACCGCTCGGGGCTCGATGCGATCGCCGGCGGGCCTTCGGCTTCCGGGGCTTTCTCTTTAACTTCAACAGCTTGCGCAGAATCCATCAGAAGTCGATCCATCCAGTTCGCCCCAATTTGCGACTTACGCGCAAAACCCGCGGGAGCATGTGTTAGAGCGATGACGTTTCGATGACATTGATGTTCCGCGGCCCGGCCGCGTCAAGCCGCCTTGGTCAGACATCCCGGAGCAGCTCGGCCGCCAGGGCCCGGGTGACGGGGCGGCCGAGGCGCAGGGCCTCGCTGTCCAGCAGGTCCACAGCCCGTCGGGCGGCGGCCGAGGACCGCTCCAGGCGAGTGGCGAGGTAGCTGACCACGCTCTCGTCCATGGCGAGCTGGCGGTCGGCGCAGAATTTGACGATCAGGCCGCGGAAGAGCTGGTCGTCAGGCGGCAGCAGCGAGATAACGGGGACAGCGCGGAGCCGCGAGCGCAGGTCGGCGAGCTCGATCTCGAGAGAGGCGGGCGCCTCGCGTCCGGTGAAGAGGACGTAGGCGCCGTCCTCGCGGGCCAGATTCATCAGATGGAACAGGGCGCGCTCATCGAATTCCCTCGCCTTGGGATCCTCGACCACCAGCGCGCCGGTGGCGAGCGCAGCCGGGACGGCTTCGGCGGTCAGCCCATTGGCCGTGGTCGAGCGGGCGCCTGAGGCCTCGGCCCAGATCGCGGCGAGATGGCTCTTGCCGCTTCCTTCCGGGCCGGCCAGCCACATGATCCGGTTCGGCCATTCCGGCCAGGCGTCGATGAGGGCAAGACCGGCGGCGTTGACGGGGCCTTCGAGGAAATTGTCCCGGCTCAGGCTCTCCGCATGCGGAAGCGAAAACGCCAATTGTCGGGGATGAACGCGGCCTGGCACGCTTGCTTTGCTCCGTGCCGGCATATGCCGGCTTGGTTTGAAGAGATGCGACTTAATCGAACGGGAGTTGGCCTTTGCGGGGCCGCTTCCCAACTCATTTGGCCTCGATCGTGCTGCTACTTGGCCTCGATCGTGCTCATGTGCCGCAACCACTCGACGAGATAGAGCGACACGGAGGAGAGCGTGAAGATCGTGACGAGGCCCATCAGGATTATATCATAAGGACCGGCTTTGAAGCCGAAGGCGAGGGCGGCCAGCACCAGCGCTGCGAACGCCACCTGGGCCACAGTGTTGAGCTTGGATACCTTCGAGGGCTTCATCTCCACAGGGCGGTCGAACAGCCACGATATGATCACGGCGGCGACGATCATGATGTCGCGCGAGACCACCAGGATGACGATCCAGCGCGGAATCGCGCCCCAGATGCCCAAGGCCATGTAGATCGAGACCAGCAGCGCCTTGTCGGCGAGCGGGTCGAGCAAGGCGCCGAGCTCGCTCGTCATGTTGAAGCGCTTGGCAAGGAAGCCGTCGACCGCGTCGCTGATACCGGCGATCAGGAAGACGGCGAACGCCACCTCCATTTGGCTCGACACGATGGCCCAGACGATGATCGGGACCAGCATGATGCGGCCCAAAGTAATGATGTTCGGTATACTCACACGGCGCTTCCCGGCACCCGGCCTGACCTCGAATTCGGCCCTTTGCAGGCTGAACCGGTTGATATCTCTACATAGTATACGGCGGCGCGCCATGCGAGCCATTGCGCGTCCCCGGAATTCGACGTAACCAGCCGCAAACCCACTGGAAATCGGGCATGACCGACCGCAAAAACGGCCTCACTTACGCCGATTCAGGCGTCGATATCGATGCGGGCAACCGCTTGGTCGACCTGATCAAGCCGATGGTGCGCGCCACCGCACGGCCCGGCGCCGACGCCGAAATCGGGGGATTCGGCGGCCTGTTCGATCTCAAGGCAGCCGGTTTTAAGGATCCCATCCTGGTGGCCGCGACCGATGGCGTCGGCACCAAGGTCAAGATCGCGATCGAGACCGGCCTGCATGGCGGGATCGGCATCGACCTCGTCGCCATGAGCGTCAACGACCTCGTGGTGCAGGGCGCCGAGCCGCTGTTCTTCCTGGACTATTTTGCCTGCGGCAAGCTCGATCCGGAGGCGACCGCGTCGATTGTCGCCGGCGTCGCCGAAGGCTGCCGCGAATCCGGCTGCGCCCTGATCGGCGGCGAGACGGCCGAGATGCCCGGCCTCTACAGGGACGGCGACTACGACCTCGGCGGCTTTGCCGTCGGCGCCGCGGAGCGGGGCACGCTCTTGCCGCGCAAGGACATCGCCGCCGGCGATGCCGTGATCGGGCTCGCCTCGTCGGGCGTGCACTCCAATGGTTTCTCGCTGGTGCGCAAGATCGTGGAACAATCCGGCCTCGGCTTCGGGGCGCAGGCGCCGTTTGCGCCCGTCATGACGCTCGGCGGCGCGTTGCTGACGCCGACGCGTCTCTACGTCAAATCCTGCCTGCGCGCGATCCGCGAGACCGGCGCGGTGAAGGGGCTTGCCCACATCACCGGAGGCGGCTTCACCGACAACATTCCGCGCGTGCTGCCGAAGCATCTCGGCGTCGGTATCGATCTGGCGCGCCTGCCGGTACTGCCGGTGTTCAAATGGCTGGCCGCGCAGGCCGGCATCGCCGAGCTCGAAATGCTGCGGACCTTCAATTGTGGGATCGGCATGATCGCGATCGTCGAGCCGGACAAGGTCGAAGAGGTCGTGGAGGTCTTCGCCGACGCCGGTGAGATCGTGGCACAGCTCGGTACCGTGATCCCCGCCGAGGGCGAGCACCGCGTCGTCTATAACGGCCATCTCGATCTGGCGCTGTGATGAAACGCCGCGTCGCCATCCTGATTTCCGGCCGTGGCTCCAACATGGCTGCGCTGATCAAGGGCGCGGCCGCGCCGGATTTTCCGGCGGAGATTTCGCTCGTCATCTCGAACAAGGCCGATGCGCAGGGGTTGGAAAGGGCCAAAGCGAGCGGCGTGAAGACGCTGGTGATCGAAAGCAAGCCGTTCGGCAAGGACCGCGCCGGCTTCGAGAAGGTGCTGCAAGCAGCGCTCGATCAGCACGGCATCGAGCTGATTTGCCTCGGCGGCTTCATGCGCCTGTTCACGGCCGAATTCACCGAGGCCTGGTACGGGCGGATGCTCAACATCCATCCCTCGCTGCTGCCATCGTTCCCCGGTCTCGACCCGCACGGCCAGGCGTTGCGCGCCGGCGTCAAGCTGTCCGGAGCGACAGTGCACTTCGTGATCCCCGAGACCGACGCCGGTCCAATCGTGATGCAGGGCGCCGTTCCCGTCAGCGACCACGACACGGCGGACACGCTGTCGGAGCGTATCCTCGAAGTCGAGCACCGCATCTATCCCGCAGCACTGAGCCTGCTCGCGACGGGCAAGGTCCGGATCGAGGGCGATGTGTGCAAGACCGCGGGCAGCGGGCCGTCGGAGAACTTTCTGGTTGCGCCGTTGGTGCGGTGAAGCGCCGTCGCACTCGGAATACTTTCATCCCAAACAAAAACCCCCGGCAGAGCCGGGGGCAACGTCATGATCTCTTGCGCAGACCGCGAGAGCAATCAGGAAACCTTGAGGTTCTCCGCGGATGCCTTGCCGCGGTTCTCCACGAGGTCGTATTCGACCACTTGATTTTCATTAAGGGTCGAGAGTCCGGCGCGCTCGACGGCGGAGATGTGGACGAAGACGTCCTTATCACTGCCGTTCGGCTTGATGAACCCATAGCCCTTGGTCGGGTTGAACCATTTGACGGTGCCCTTTTGCGGCATCCTCAGTCTCCTCCGCTAGATACAAAAACGACGCGGCCGCTTTTCGCGTGCCACGCCACAAACGGGCCTCCGGTAGTCTGTTCGAGTCTTGAGTTCAATGTCGCGAAACGCACAGTCGAGCGGCCAATTCCGATTGTGTCCGATATTGCAACATGAAAATCGCCCGTTAGCAAGCCGCGCGCGAATTTCAAGAGCCCGACCGGAGTGCCCGTCCGCAATTTGCGACCTGTGGCCGCGGAACCACAATCGGAAGCAATGCCTTTGCCTGGACGCGCCAGCCGGTTGACCCTCAGTAACAGTTCGGCACAAATCGCGGCACGCGTGCGCCGCTCCTGTTGCATTTTTGCGCGCCGCCCTTTGCTTCGGGATTTGTCGCCATGTGCTGCACGTCGCAGCCCTCAGAGACACGGCAGGCGATCAGGCTGAACCGCGTCCGTTGGATCGCGGCTGCCGTGGCGTTTGCGCTCATCATGGTACTGTCGACGACATCAGGCTTTGCGCAAAGTCCGACGCCTACGCCTACGCCTACGCCGACCCCGACACCAACGCCGTCACCGACGCCGATTCCGATGCCGACCGCGACCAATTACGACCAGTCGGCCGGCAACAGCGCGCTCAATCTCGGCTCGAATTTCCTGGAGCGGCTCGGCAGCCAGGCTTCTGGCGGCGTCAACCGGGCGTTCCGGACCAATCCCGGCGGCGGCGGCGCATCGGCGGGCGCGGAAGATCCGCGCTACCGCACCTGGTTCGAGGGTTACGGCATCTCGGTCCGGACGGATGCACAAGGAGACTTTGTCGGCGACAAGCGGAAGACGTTTGGCGGTGTCGCAGGCCTTGGCGCGCGGCTCGCGCCGGGTGTCAATCTCGGCTTCTCCGTCGACCAGAGCCACACCGACATCGATGTGCCGCTCGCACTTCAGTCCGCCACGCTGGACCTGACGCAACTCGGCTTCAGCGGCTCCGTCGACAAGGGCCCCTGGACCTGGGCGTTCGCGGTGGTGCACGGCTTCGGCAAGGTCCGCTCCAGCCGGGACACCGGCCTGGGACTTGCGACCGCGGGTTATCGCGCCGCAGTCGACGGCGCGCTGACCGAGATCAGCTATTACTGGACCAAGGATCAGATGCGGATCGTGCCCAAGGGTGCACTGGAATATGTCCGCGCCACCAGCGTCGCGTTCCAGGAGGTTGGCGGCCTCGATCCACTCAATGTCGGCTCGACGGCGCTCTCGCGCGCGCGCGTCATGATCGGAGCCGAGATCGGGCGCTACTTCATCTTCGACCAGAAGATCCTGGACCTGTCCGCCTACGGCAAGTTCGTCGACAATTTCCATCAGAACCTAGGATCGGTGCAAGTCAGCCTCGGGAGTCAGAGCATCGTCGTGCCCGGCATCGGCGAGAGCCGTTACGGCACGGATGCCGGCGCCTCGGCCTCGCTCAGCCTGACCAACACGGCGCGGCTCTACGTCAATTACGACGGCAAGTTCCGCAAGGAGCTGACGTCGCACCAGGGCGCGGTCGGCTTCGAACATCGGTGGTGAGGCGAAGCCTGCCCGCGTCGGCCCAGAGGAGGATCCGGAAAACTGCGAAGCGGTTTCCCGAAAAGATCATGCTCAAGCTTTAAGTCGGCATTGCCGCGACATAGCCCGTCAATCCAAAACCCTCGCGCGCGACCGTCATCATCGGCGCCAGCGCGTTCGGGTGGATGAACTCGTCGCGGAAACAGGGGTGGGCCTTGGGATCGAAGATTTTCTTCAGCCAATCGACCACGATCTTGTGGCGCTCGGAGGCGCGGAACTCCTTGTGATAGGTAAGCCAGAGATCGGCGTGGTGGCTGACGCCGAGATCGACGGCGACGAGCGGGGCGCCGAGCGCGATCGAGACCGTCGGCAGGAATCCGATGCCGGCGCCGCGCTCCACCGCGTAGAGCACGCCGACCGAGGAATTGGTCTTGATCCCGACGATGCCCTCGAGCGACTTAAGTCCGAGCACCCGGGCATAAGCGCCGTCGTCGACCTGCGGAGCGCTCTGCTTGATGATGCGGTGGTTCTTCAGCTCGGCCAGGCTCGCCGGCACGCCGTAGAGGTTTTCGTACTCTTTGGACACGAAGGGATAGATGTGCAGCCGGCCGAGCTTGGCGACGATCAGATCGGGATTGGTCGGCGGCTCGAGCTGGATCGCAATATCGGATTCGAGCCGCGCGACGTCGGCCTGTTCCATCGCGCAGCGCAGGTCGACGGTGATCTTGCGATAGGTCTTCTGGAAGTCGATCAGTCGCGGCAGGATCCAGAAATTGCCGGGACCTTCGGTCACCGCGACCCGCACGGTGCCTGACATGTCGTTCGACGATCGCGAGGCTCGCCGGAACACGTTGAAGGCATGACGCTCCATATGCGCCACGTCGGCGATCATCGCGCTGCCTTCGTCGCTGAGCGTGAGCCCGCTCTGGTCGCGCAGGAACAGCTTGCAGTCGATGCTCTCTTCGAGCCGGTCGATCCTGCGCATCAAGGTGGTGGAGGTGAGCCCGAGCTCCTCGGCGGCGTTGCGGAAACTTTTATATTTTGCGCAAGCTAAAAACAGTTTCAAATCGTCCCAGGACATGTCCAGGGCTTCTTCACGGTGCTGCATTATCGCAGCACCCCGGTGCAATAACTGCTGCATACGCCTGATCCCCAGCCGCTAAGCTCTTGGTCATAGCGGGGCACGAAAGCCGCGAACGATAGAGGGGTGACATGGGTATGGAAAGGGGCTCGTTTGCCGCAAGGCATGATTTCGACGCGCTGCCGCTCAGTCCGGATGTCGACGTCCGTCGTGCCCAATTTTCCGAAATCGCCGCGCTTTCGCAGCTGGCGCACCGGCTGGTGCCGGGCGTTCGGATCGGGGCGACTGAGCTTGCAAAATATTTCGCCTTCGATCCCGAGAGCATCCTGACTTTCAGCCGGAAGGGCAAGCTCGTCGGCGGCATGGCCTTCCTGTTTCTCAACGATCGCGGGCATGATGCGCTGCTGCTCGACGAGATCTGCCTCACCGCGCCCGAGACGTGCCATCTCGCGTCCGCGAAGGAAGACGTTTCCGCCATCTACATCTGGGCGATCGCGACGACGGGGCGTGGCGTCGCCGGTCTCGGCAAGGCCGCGGCTCATCTTAGACAGCTAAGGTTTCGCAACGCGGATTGCTATGCGCAGCCGTCAACCGTGGCCGGACGCGATATCATGAAGGCGACAGGCTTCGAGCCTGTTCCAAGCTTCCAACCCGACCTCTGGTGCTACGAGCGGCCCTGGCATCGGCAGCCGATGCGCATGCCGGGCGCGATCATCCAAGCAAGGAGTTTTGCAGATGCACGGTACTAGGATTCCTCTCGCGAAGCCCGATTCCCGCGCCATCACCATTCGCCTCGCACGCGATCTCAGCGATCTCATGCTGGTCACCTCGATCCGCTCAGCCGTCTATCTCGCCGAGCAGGATTGCCCGTTCGACGAGGAGTTCGACGGGAACGACATGGTCGCCGCGCATTTCATCGGCTATGTCGGCAACGAGCCTGCGGGCTGTCTACGGGTGCGGTTCTTCGGCGATTTCGCCAAGGTGGAACGGCTTGCGGTGCGGCACCAATATCGGCGCTCGCGGGTCTCATTCAAGCTGGTACAGGCGAGCGTCGACTATGTGAAGCGCAAGGGCTTTCGCAAGATCTACGGCCAGGCGCAGGACCGGCTGGTCGATTTCTGGGCTCATTTCGGGGCCAAGCCGCTCGGTCACAATCGCAAGATCACCTTTTCCGACTTCTCCTACACGGAAATGCTGCTGGAGATCGAACCGGGCCCGGATGCCATTACGCTGGACAGCGATCCGTACGTGATCATCCGCCCCGAGGGCGATTGGGACCGGCCGGGCGTGCTCGACGCCTCGGCAGGACGGGCCGTGACGTCGCCGCTGCGGGACGTCGCGCTCGCTGGCCGTTGAAACTGCTGCAGCTGCGCGCAAACCCATGCTGGTTTCCGTCACAGACGATCCGCCGATCCTGGTCTGCGCGGATCTCCAGGTCGAATATCTGACCCCCGGACGTCGCCACGTCATCCTCGACGGCGATGCCGCCACGGCGCGCTGCGTGGAACTGCTGACGCTGTGGCGCGACAATCTCTGGCCGGTGATGCATCTGAAGCGCATCGCGCAGGCGGCCTGGTTCAATCCGGCATCCAGGCTGACCGATTGGATCGCGGAGGCGAAGCCGCGGCCGGGAGAAATGACGTTCGAGCACCCGCTGCCGTCAGCCTACAGTTCGTCGCGGTTTGTGGACTACATGTCCAATATCCGCAATGTCCGTTGCGTGCTCGCTGGCTTTTCCCTCGACGAAACTGTCTTGGCCACCGCTATCGACGGGTTTCACCGCAGCCATCGCTTCCAGGTGGTGGCCGACGCGGTGGCCTGCCGGCAGCCGGGGACAGGCGATGCTGCCGCCTATAAGCATGCAGTAGTGAATGTGATCGGGAATTTTGCTACAATCCAGTCCAGCGCCGAGCTGATCAGAACCAGCGGCGCCGTTGCGGTGTAGGCGGCCGCGATCGACGGATGGAGTGGGACATTGTCACGGGGAGATCAGCTCGAGGAGCTGGCAAGCGACCTGTCGCGTGCCGCCGAGGCGGCGCGCCGTCTTGGTCTGCCCACGACGGTGTATCTGCTCTCGATGGCGCTGGTGGAGGTGCGGGAGGCCGCTGCGGCCGATGGCGATGGGAATGACGACGGCGCGGCGTGACAGCTGCCCGATGTGCGGCTTTGTGCAACGCTGGTGAGCGCTTGCTGCCGACGAATTGACGTTGCAAGTTTTGCGCGGTGGCAATAGCCAAGGAGCTGGATCATCGAGTGATGACGCTGGCCGCGCCGGCGACGTGACGCTTTCAAGGATGCCCGCAAATGTCCATGTTGCCCAATTCGCAAGAGGCCCGGGATGTGGCCTATCAGCTCCATCCCTACACCAACGCGCGCGCCCATCAGCAGGCCGGTCCCCTGGTGATCGAGCGCGGCGAGGGCCCCTACGTGTTCGATGCGTCGGGCAAGCGCTATTTCGAGGCGATGGCAGGCCTGTGGAGCGTCGGGCTCGGCTTCAACGAGAAGCGGCTGGTCGACGCCGCGCACAAGCAGATGCTGGCGCTGCCATTCTATCATACCTTCTCCGCCAAATCGCACGGGCCCTCGATCGATCTCGCCGAGAAGCTGGTCGCGCTTGCGCCTGTGCCGATGAGCAAGGTGTTCTTCACCAACTCCGGCTCGGAGGCCAACGACACCGTTCTGAAGTTGATTGCCTATCGCTCCAATGCGCTCGGCCAGCCACAGCGCAAGAAGGTGATCAGCCGGATGCGCGCCTATCACGGCGTCACCATTGCGTCCGCCAGCCTCACCGGCCTGCCGAACAACCACCGCTCTTTCGACTTGCCGCTCCCGAACATCCTGCACACGGGCTCGCCGCATTTCTACAAGGACGGCGCGCCCGGGGAGAGCGAGGAAGCCTTCGCGACGCGGCGAGCCGAGGAGCTCGATGCGTTGATTCAGAAGGAAGGCCCGGACACGATCGCGGCGTTCTTCGGCGAGCCGGTGATGGGCGCGGGCGGCGTCATCGTGCCGCCGGCGACCTATTGGGACAAAATCCAGAAGGTGCTGAACAAATACGACATCCTGTTGGTCGCGGACGAGGTCATCTGCGGCTTCGGTCGCACCGGTAAGATGTTCGGCTGCGAAACCTACGGCATCAAGCCCGACGCGATCGTGGTCTCCAAACAGATCACCTCGAGCTATTTCCCGCTGTCGGCCATCATGATGAACGATCGCATGTTCGAGCCGATCGCCGATGAGAGCAACAAGATCGGCGTGCTCGGCCACGGCTTCACCGCGGGCGGCCATCCGGTCGGCTCGGCGATTGCGCTGGAGAATTTGAAGATCATCGAGGAGCGGGGACTGGTTGCGCACGCCGCCGAGCTCGGTGGCTACATGCAAGGCAAGCTGCGTGAACTCACCAGTCATCCGCTGGTCGGCGAGGTCCGCGGTGTCGGCATGATCGCAGCGATCGAACTGGTGCTGGATAAGGCGCGCAAGACCGCGGCGGCAACGCCGGGCGCCGTCGGCGGCATGGCCAGCCGCATGCTGCAGGAGCGCGGCGTGATCTCGCGCAACATGCTCGACGCCATCGCTATCTGCCCGCCGCTGATCGTCACCAAAGCTCAGATCGACGAGCTGGTCGCGGCGATTTCAGGTGTGCTTGATGACATGAAGCCGGAAGTGGCGAAGCTGACGCCGGCGTAAGGGAAGTGTCAATGCAGGCGGAGCGTTCCGCCGCACCCACCCTGTTGTCCCGGCGAAGGCCGGGACCCATACCGCGAGGTCTCTCGATGGGGATGGTAGGAGCCCCGAACGACGAGTCTTCGCCAAACTCTTCCCTGGGGTGATGGGTCCTGGCTTTCGCCAGGACGACGCTGGGGAGAGATGGCGGCCTATTCCGCCCGCTGAACCCCGATCACGCGGCCTTTCTCGACCGCCAGCGCCAGCTCGCCGCGCTTCAGTTTCAGTGCGGCCTCGCCGAACAGCTCGCGGCGCCAGCCGCGTAATGCCGGCACGTCGGCCTCGTCGTCGGCCGCGATCTCCTCGAGATCGTCGACGGTCGCAATCACCTTGCTGGCGACCGCATGGCGCTCCGCGGTCATGCGCAACAGCACCTTCAACAGCTCGACGATCGCGGCGCCATTGTTATTGTTGCGCGGCTTTTCCAGCTTCGGCAGCGTGGCGTGATCGCGCGCCAGGCCGCGCTCGACGGCGGCGACGATGTCGGCGCCCCATTTGGATTTCTCAAAACCCTTCGGCACCGAGCGCAGGTTCGCGAGCTTCTCGATCGTGTTTGGCGCGTGGGTCGCGATGTCGCTGACGGCCTCATCGCGCAGCACGCGGCCTCGCGGCACGTCGCGGCTTTGCGCCTCCTGCTCGCGCCAGGCGGCGACCTCCATCAGGACCGCGAGGTCCTTGGGCTTGCGCACCCGCGTCTTGAGCCGTTCCCAGGCGCGCTCGGGGTGGAAGTCGTAGGTCTTGGGCGAGGTCAGGACCTCCATCTCGATCGAGACCCATTCGCTGCGGCGGCGCTTCTTGAGGTCGGCATCGAGGGCTGCGAACACGTCGCGCAGATGCGTGACGTCGGACACGGCGTAGTGCATCTGCTCCTTGGTCAGCGGCCGGCGCGACCAGTCGGTGAAGCGGTGAGTCTTGTCCGGGCGGTGTCCGGTGACCTTCTCGACCAGCGCGTCGTAGGCGATGCTGTCGCCGTAGCCGAGCACCATGGCCGCGACCTGGGTGTCGAACACCGGATGCGGGATGATGCCCGCCTGATGCCAGATGATCTCGATGTCCTGCCGGGCGGCGTGGAACACCTTCAGCACGGCCTCATTGGCCATCAGCTCGAAGAACGGCTTGAGGTCGATGCCCGCCGCCAGGGTGTCGATGACGATCGCTTCCTCGGCGCTGGCCATCTGCACCACGCACAGCAGCGGGTAATAGGTGGTCTCGCGCAGGAACTCGGTATCGACGGTAATGACGGGGTGCTTGGCCAACCGGCTGCAGGCAGCCGCAAGGTCAGCGGTGGTGGTAATCAGATCCATGAACGGCCCATGACAAGTCCATCAGCCGTTCTGCCGAAAGCGCTGTGATGTCAAGGGGCTCGAAGCGAATTCGAGCCTTGCATTTGGGCCGGAATCGCATTTACCGACGAAAATCCTATTCGTAGCGGACCCGCCGGGAGGGTTTGCGCGTACAAGGCAGGGCCACCACGACCACGCACATGGCGACCAAGGCCAGTCCCAGGAACTCGAAAACCAACAGATCCACGGCAAAACCCCTCAGAAACATTGCTAAACTTGTCTGGGGCGAATTGAGGGTCTGTTAATTCTCGTGGTTACCGGCGGAAGGCCGGGCCGGATGGTGGACGCGGGGTTAACGGGTGCGCCATGCCGTGCAGCGTCGTGGCATCCGGCGTCAGGTCATGAGCTTCGGCAGGGCGGCCGCCAAGGCGTCCACGGCGGCGCGAACTTTCGGCGGCATCCGGGGCGAGCGGGGCCAGAGCGCATGGCAGTCGTAGAGGAATCCCGGCTGACCGCTCAACAGATTGATGAGTGTACCGGCGCGTAGGCGTTCGCGGACCAGCCAGTATGGCAGCCAGGCCAGTCCCATCCCCTGTGTCGCGGCATCCGCAATCGCATCGAGATCGTCGAACCTGAGCCTTCCCGTCGGCATGATTTCGCTCGGAGGCTGGCCCTTGCGGGGAAACAGCCACGGCCGGACGCGTCCGGAGCGGCGATAGATGATCGCCTGATGCTGGGCAAGATCGTCGAGCGATTTCGGCTTGCCGTTGGCGCGCAAATACGAGCGCGCGCCGCACACCACCATGCGCTGGCTTGCGATGCGCCGCGTCTTCAGGCCGGATTGATCGTGCAGATCGCCGGTCCGGATCGCAAGATCATAGCGGCCCTCGATGATGTCAGCGATCGGGTCGCCGAACGAGAGATCGAGCTCCAGATCGGGATATCGTCGCGCAAGCTTCATCAGCAAGGGGGCGATGCAGTGCCGGCCGAGCAGGGCGGGCATGGTCACGCGGAGCCGGCCACGCGGCTCGGACAATTCGTCGGAAGCGACGGCGTCGGCGGCCTCGGCTTCAGCGAGCACAGTGCGGCAGCGCTCGTAATAGGCTTGGCCCGTCTCGGTCAAGCTCTGGCGCCGTGTGGTGCGGTTGAGGAGGCGGACGCTCAGGCGCTCCTCGAGGAAACGAACGTGCTTGCCGACCATTGGCCCCGACATTTCGAGCGCATCGGCGGCGGCGGCGAACGAACCCACATCGACCGCCTTGACGAAGACGGCCATGCTGGTCAGGCGGTCCATGATTGCAAACTCCTGGTTTCGACTGTTCACCCCTCTGAACCCTTTATCCAGTGCCGCCCGGTTGCCATAGCTCCATTCAATTCAATTGTTTTGGAGTGTGTTCATGGCGCGCGTCGTTCGCTTCCACAGACATGGTGGCCCCGAGGTGCTGCGCATCGAGACCGTCGACGTCGCGCCGCCAGGGAGGCGCGAGGTGCAGATCAGGGTCAAGGCCCTTGGGCTCAATCGTGCGGAAGCGCTCTTGCGGAAGGGGACCTATATCGAGACCGCGACGTTTCCGTCCGGCCTTGGTCTCGAGGCCGCGGGCATCGTCGAGGCGATCGGCGAAGCCGTGAGCGGCTTTTTGCCGGGCGAGGCCGTCAGCATCGTGCCGCCCGTGTCGATGGTGCGATGGCCCGCTTATGGCGAGCTCATCACGTTTCCGGCGGAGTTCGTCGTGAAGCACCCGCCCGAGCTCGGCTTCGACGCGGCGGCCGCGGTATGGATGCAATATCTAACGGCGTTCGGCGCTCTGGTCGATATTGCTGGGCTAAAGCGAGGGGAGGCGGTGGTTATTACGGCGGCGTCGAGCAGTGTCGGGCTTGCAGCAATTCAGATCGCGAACCGGATCGGTGCGATCCCGATTGCAGTGACGCGAACCTCGATCAAGCGGCAGGCCTTGCGCGATGCTGGCGCCGCCGACGTCATCGCCTCGGTGGAAGAGGACATCCGGTCGCGCCTGGAGGACATCGTCGGCTCAAACGGCGTTCGCGTGGTGTTCGATGCGGTCGGCGGCCCCATATTTGAGCCGCTCACCGCCGCGATGTCGCCGGGTGGCGTTCTCATCGAATATGGCGGCCTGAGCCCCGAGCCGACGCCATTTCCGCTTTTCAGCGTCCTGACCAAAAGCCTGACGCTACGCGGCTATCTCGTGCACGAGATCATCCGCGATCCCGCGCGGCTTGCTAAGGCGAAGACCTTCATCCTCGACGGGCTGCGGGACGGTGCATTGCAGCCGATCATCGCCAAAACGTTTCAGTTTGAGGAGATCGTCGAAGCGCATCGCTATCTGGAGTCAAACGAGCAGTTCGGCAAGATCGTGGTAACGATTGGAGGACCGTAGGGTGGGTTAGCCGAAGGCGTAACCCACCACTTTTCTCACACGCGGAACTGCCTCGGTGGATTACGCCTTCGGCTAATCCACCCTACGAAGCTTCGAGGCCCTTACGGCAGCTTCAGCGACGTCTCCGCATTGTACGGCTTCAGCGTCTCGTCGGCGGCCTTCTGGGCGGCGACGAGCGCCTCCTTCGGCTGCTTCTTGCCGTTGAGGACGAGCATGACCTCGTCCTCCAGCGTCTTGCGCACGGGTACGGTCTTGTAGGTCGCAAACCACGGTTTTGCGACCTCGAGCTGCTCGACGGCGGTCTTGGCGTCCGGGTTCTTGTTCAGGAATTCGACCATGTCGGGCGTCTTGTAGGCGGCCATGTTGGGGGCGAAATATCCGGTGGCGCGGCTCCACCAGCCGCTCTTCTCGGGCGAGGTCATCCACTTGATCAGCGTCCATGCGGCCTTCTGCTTGTCGGCTTCCTGGCCCGCCGGAACGATCAGCGAGGCGCCGCCGATCGGCACGGCGTTGCGGACGTTGCGCGGGATGAAGGCGACTTTGTAGGCGAACTTGGCGTTGTCACGCACATAGGTCAGCGAGCCCGTCGAGAGCATCATCATCGCGGCATTGCCGGAAATGAAGGAGGTGCTGACGGCCGGGCCAGGCGTCGCGCCGGGCGGGTGAACCTTGTGCTTGGTGACGAGGTCGTTCCACCAGGTCAGCGCGCCCAGCATCGAGGGCGTGTCGTAGTAGACCTCGCCGCCGAACTCCTCGTTGTAGTAGCGCCCGCCATTGGTCATGGTGAGCGTTTCCATCATCCAGCCGCAATAATCGTAGGCGCAGGGGATCGCGATGCCCCATTGGGTCACCTTGTCACCCTCGCGCTTGGTGAGCTTCTTGGCCCAGTCGGTCAATTCAGCCCAGGTCTGCGGCGGCTTGCTCGGATCGAGGCCCGCTTCCTTGGCCTTGTCGGCGTTGATGTAGAGCAGCGGCGTCGAGTTATGGAATGGCACGCCGTAGACTGAGCGGTTGATCACCGCGTTGCCCTGCAGCGCCGGAAAGAACTGGCCCAGAAACTGCTCCTTGGTGGTGCCGTCGGCGGCGATCAAGGGATCGAGGTTGGTGAGCTCGTTCTCGATCTGCATATCGAGCAGGAAGTTCGCCGACATGATCACGGCAGCCGGCGGCTTGCCGGCCTTGATCGAGGCGCGCGTCTTGATCAGCGTGTCGTCATAAGAGCCGGTGTAGACCGCGGTCGCCTTGATCGCGGGGTGGGTCTCGTTGAATTCCTTGATCAGGGTGCCCATGTCGCGGGCGAGCTTGCCGTCGACGGGGACGGGGAAGAACAGGTCGATCTCGGTCGGGCCTTCGGCCAGCGCCGGGAAGGTGAGGGCGCTTGCCAAAGTGCCTGCAATGGCAAGGCCAAGCATGATCCTGCGGGAAAACAGCATCGAGAAATCTCCTATTTGATGCCTGAGGTGACGAAAGAGCTGATGAAGCGTTTCTGGAAGATCAGGAAGGTGATGAGCAGCGGTGCGATCACCATCAGCGTGCCGGCGGCGATGGTGCCCCAGGCCTGCGTGCCTTCCGCGGTCGCGGTGAACACCGAGAGTCCCACCGTGAGCGGCCGCTTGTCCGGCGAGTTGATCACCATCAGAGGCCACAGGAAGTCGTTCCAGTGGCTGGTCACGGAGATGATGGCGAAGGCCGAGAAGCTCGGCATCGACAGTGGCACGTAGATGTGGCGGATGCGCTGGAGCAGGCTGGCGCCGTCGATCAGGGCAGCGTCTTCCAGCTCGGTCGGGATAGCCTCAAACGCTTGCCGCATCAGGAAGGTGCCGAAGGCGGAAGCGAAGAACGGCATCATCACGCCGGTGAGCGTGTCGTAGAGGCCGAGCTGCGCCACCAGGCTCAAATTGGGCACGATCAGCAGCACCGGCACCAGCATCAGCTGCATCAGGAACAGATAGAAGATCAGCGATTTTCCGGCGAAGTCGAGCCGGGCAAAGGCAAAGCCCGCCAGCGTGATCGTGACGACCTGCACCAACAGGATGCCGGTGCAGATCATGATAGTGTTGAGGGTGTAGCGCGGGAAATCGCCGATCTCCCAGGCGTCCCTGATATTGTCGAGCGTCGGCTTCAGGCTCGGCATCAACTCGGCCATCAGATTGATGCCGTCGGATGCCGGGCGCAGCGTCGCCACGCCCATCCACAGGAACGGGATCAGCCAGACGACCGCGAGCAGCACGGTCAGCGCAAAGCCGAGCTTTGGCGTGATCTCGCGGCGGGTGGCGAGCGGGGCGTCCTTGAAGAGCTTACCGATCAGCTTCATGCCCCGCCCTCGCGGTTCGCCATGGTCCGGAAGGAGAGCGCGGTGAGGCCCATCAGCGCCGCAAGCGTCAGCAGTGTCGCTGCCGAGGCCTTGCCGATGTCGTAGTGCTCGACCGCCTGCTGGTAGATGTAGAACAGCACGAGATTGGTCGCGTTGGACGGCCCGCCTTTGGTCATGACGAAGACGTGGTCGACCTGCGTGACCGCGTTGAGTGTGGCGATGACCGTGACGAACAGGAAGGTGGGCTTGAGCTCGGGCAGGATGATGTGGCGCAGCCGCTGGTACGGCCCTGCGCCGTCCAGATGGGCGGCTTCCATGACATCTTCCGGCACCGCCTGGAGGCCGGCCAGGAAGAACAGCATGTAATAGCCGGCGTTCTTCCAGATCGTGATGACCATGATGGCATAGAGCGCGATGTCGGAATCGCCGAGCCAATTCGGCAGCACCGGCAGGAAACGGCCGATGTAATAGTCGAGCAGTCCGACATTGGGCAGAAAGATGAACAGGAACAGCGCGGAGGCCGCGACCATCGGGATCAGCACCGGCAGGAACAGCGCGGCGCGCAGTGCACTGGTCAACGCGTTGGTGCGCGACAGCGCCAGCGCGAACAGCAGCGCGAGGCCAATGCTCGGGATCGCCGTGCCGACGGCATAAACGAGATTGTTGACGACCGCGCCGGTGAAGGCGGGGTCAGCAAGCACCGCTGCGATGTTGTCGAGACCGACGAAACGAACCGGCGCCCTGGGCGTGGCGCGCTGATAGAGCGCGTCGACGAGGACGCGGCCCATCGCACCGTAGGTGAACAGCGCGAGGAAGACGAGCGAGGGCAGCAGCAGCAGATAGGCGGGCAGGGAGGTTTTGAAGCGGTGAGAAAACCGATTCAGGATATGCAGGCGCGGCGGCGCCGAGGCCGCGACCGGGAGAGCCGCGGGTTCTGCGAAGCTCATCTCATCGCGCCGGGGTATTGAGCGCATAGTCGCGGCCGTCCACTCCCCCCGGTGGCTCGAAGGGAAAGCGCAGACTGGTGTCGAGGAAGTCGTGGCTGTGCACGACCAGGTTCTCGCCGTCGATCAGCACCACGCCGTAGGCCGGCGGCTCGTGGCTGGCGAGATGCTCGGCCGCGGCAGCGTCGAGCTCGAACCAGACCTGGTGGTTTGTGCCGCGAAGCGTCGAGAACGGGATCTTGCCGTAGCTGCCGAAGATCGGCCGGTGCACGTGGCCGAAGAAGAGGTGGCGGATGCGCGAGCGATAGGGTGCGATCACCTCGGCGAATTCGGCGCTCTGTGCCAGCGAGATTTCGTCCATCGCATGGACGCCGACCGTGAACGGCGGATGGTGCATGAACACGACGAACGGCATGTCGGCCGGCGCGGCCGCGAGCGTGCTCGCGAGCCAGCCGAGGCGCTTGGCGCACATCTCGCCGGCATGGCTGGTCTCGTCCAGCGTGTCGAGGAAGACGAACAGCCCGTGCTCAGTGGTGCGGGTGCCCTGCACGAAGCCGTTGGGATCGCGCGGCGCCGCCTTCAGGCTATCGAGGCAGGTGACGCGGCGATCGTGGTTGCCGACCATGGCGATGTAGGGGATTTTCAGCGCCGCCATTGCGTCGGTGAAATTGGCGTAGGATTCAGCCTCGCCCCAATGGGTGAGGTCGCCGGTCACGACCGCGAAGGCCGCGTCGGCGTGATGCTTGTTGATGTCGGCAATCGCAGCATCCAGTCGGGCGCGCGGGTCGAGGCCATAGAGCTTCAGCCCGGGATTCGCGAGATGCGTGTCAGTGATGTGGATGAACTTGAAAGGCATGGCACTTGTCAGGATCGTTGGAGGGTGGGCGCCTCCGGCAAGACGACCCTGACAGGCCGTTAGAGTGCGAGTGTTTCAGTTTGATGACAGCGGTTCCGGTGGCGCGAGGCGTCCACAAGCTCGGCTTAGTACGCCTTCGGCTAATCCACCCTACGCACCGAGTTCGTCGCTACGTCCCGCAAAACGTCTGCAGCACCCGCTGGTCCGGCAGCGGGGGATCGGCGTAGGCGGCGTAGTCCGGCTGGTCCTCGAACGGCTTCGCCAGCACCTTCACCAACTCCTCGAACGGCGCGTAATTGTCATCATTTACCGCCGCCTGAATTACGGCCTCGACGCGGTGATTGCGCGGGATGAACATGGGATTGACGGCATGCATGGCGGCCTGCCGTTCGGCTCCGGTTTGCGGCTCCAGCACCGTGCGCTCGCGCCAACGTCCCGCCCAGTCGTCGAACGCGTCGGGGTCCATGAACTGCGCGCGGACGTCGGCGATGCCGGTCTCGTCAGCCGCAGCATCACCAAGCTTGCGGAAGGTGAGGGTGAAGTCGGCCTGGTTCTTGGCCATGGCATCCAGCAGGTCCTGGATCAGCACGTCGTCGCCGTCGCGGTCCGTGAACAGGCCGATTTTCTTGCGCAGGCCCGCCTGATAGGTGTCGCTGAACGTCTCGGAGAAGGCGCCGAGAATGTCCTGGGCCTCGGCAACCGCCTTTTCCTGATCGTCGGAGAACAGCGGCAGCAGGCATTCGGCAAGCCGCGTCAGATTCCACAGCGCGATGCGCGGCTGGTTGGCGTAGGCATAGCGGCCCATCTCGTCGATCGAGGAAAACACCTGCGACGGATTGTAGGAATCCATGAAGGCGCACGGACCGTAATCGATCGTCTCGCCGGAGATGGAAGAGTTGTCGGTGTTCATCACGCCATGGATGAAGCCGACAAGCAGCCAGCGTGCGACCAGTTCGGCCTGGCGCGCGACGACGCCGGACAGCAGCGCGTGATAGGGCCGCTCGGCGCCAAGCAGCTCCGGATAATGGCGGGTGATGACGTGGTCGGCGAGCCGGCGGACCGCCTCGGTGTCGCGGCGGGCAGCGAAGAATTGGAAGGTGCCGACGCGGATATGGCTCGAGGCGACGCGCGTCAGCACCGCGCCCGGCAGCGCCGTCTCGCGCAGCACATGTTCGCCCGTGACGACGGCCGCGAGCGAGCGCGTGGTCGGAATGCCCAGTGCGAACATCGCCTCGCCGACGATGTATTCGCGCAGCACCGGCCCGAGCGCGGCACGGCCGTCGCCGCGGCGGGAGAACGGGGTGGGGCCCGAGCCCTTGAGCTGGATGTCGCGGCGGATGCCGTCCTTGTCGACGACTTCGCCGAGCAGCACCGCCCGTCCGTCGCCGAGCTGGGGCACGAACTGTCCGAACTGGTGGCCGGCATAGGCCATGGCGATGGGATCGGCGCCGGCGGGAACCGTCTTGCCCGCCAGGATTTCGGCGCCTTCAGGGGTCTCCAGCACATCTGGATCGAGCCCGAGCTGGACCGCCAGCGGCCGGTTCAGCTTGATCAGCCGGGGCGCCGCCACCGGCGTCGGTGCGACCCGGGCGAAAAAGCTGTCCGGCAGTGCCGAATAGGAGTTCTGGAACGGGAAATGGACTGTCATGACCTCAAGATAGGGGTGGAACGCCTGATGGCAAAGGCTTGAGCCCAGATTGGGCAAAAATGGGCACTTCCAGCCGAAAACGGGCCGTTCCCTTGGTTGCCGCCCCCGTCCTCCCGAGGTAAACCCTGCCGCAACGTTGGACCGGCCGTTTCGGCGGTTCGATTCGATCCTCCGACATTGAATTTGGGACGACCATGCATCGCTACCGGTCACATACATGCGGCGCGCTCCGCGAGAGCAACATCGGCGAGACGGTCCGCCTTTCGGGCTGGGTGCATCGCGTTCGCGACCATGGCGGCGTGCTGTTCATCGACCTGCGCGACCACTACGGCCTGACCCAGTGCGTGGTCGATCCGGACTCGCCGGCGTTTTCGCAGGCCGAGAAGCTGCGTTCGGAATTCGTGGTCAAGATGGATGGCAAAGTCCGCCGCCGCCCCGAAGGCACCGACAATGACGATCTGCCGACCGGCAAGATCGAGATCTATGTCAGCGAGATCGAGGTGCTGGGCCCGGCCGGCGACCTGCCGCTGCCGGTGTTCGGCGACCAGGAATACCCTGAAGACATCCGCCTGAAGTACCGCTTCCTCGACCTCCGTCGCGAGAAGCTGCACCAGAACATCATGACGCGCGTCGAAATCATCAAGTCGATGCGAAGGCGGATGGAGGGGCAGGGCTTCTTCGAGTTCAACACGCCGATCCTGACCGCGTCCTCGCCGGAGGGCGCGCGCGACTTCCTGGTGCCGTCGCGCATCCATCCCGGCAAGTTCTACGCGCTGCCGCAGGCGCCGCAGCAGTACAAGCAGCTCCTGATGATGTCGGGCTTCGATCGCTACTTTCAGATCGCGCCCTGTTTCCGCGACGAGGACCCGCGCGCCGACCGCCTGCCGGGCGAGTTTTATCAGCTCGACGTCGAGATGAGCTTTGTCACGCAGGAAGATGTCTTCGCCGCGATGGAGCCTGTCATCACGGGCGTGTTCGAGGAATTTGCCAAGGGCAAGCCGGTGACCAAGGGCTGGCGCCGGATTCCTTTCGCCGTGGCGCTGCGCAAATACGGCAGCGACAAGCCGGACCTGCGCAACCCGATTGAGATGCAGGACGTCTCCGAACACTTCCGCGGCTCCGGCTTCAAGGTGTTCGCGCGGATGTTGGAGGACCCCAAGAACCAGGTGTGGGCGATCCCGGCGCCGGGTGGCGGCTCGCGCGCCTTCTGCGACCGCATGAATTCATGGGCGCAGGGCGAGGGACAGCCGGGCCTTGGCTACATCATGTGGCGCGAGGGCGGCGAGGGTGCCGGTCCGCTCGCCAACAACATCGGTGCTGAGCGCACCGCCGCGATCCGCGCGCAGATCGGCGTGAAGGAAGGCGATGCCGCCTTCTTTGTCGCCGGCGATCCCGACAAGTTCTGGAAGTTTTCAGGGTTGGCCCGCAACAAGGTCGGCGAGGAGTTGAACCTCACCGACAAGGAGCGGTTCGAGCTGGCCTGGATCGTCGACTTCCCGATGTACGAGTACAACGAGGAGGACAAGAAGGTCGACTTCTCGCACAACCCGTTCTCGATGCCGCAGGGCGGTCTCGATGCCTTGAAGGGCCAGGATCCGCTGACCATCAAGGCGTTCCAGTACGACATCACCTGCAACGGCTACGAGATCGCCTCGGGCGGAATCCGCAACCACGTGCCGGAAGCGATGGTGAAGGCGTTCGAGATCGCAGGGTACGGCGAGCAGGAAGTCGTTGATCGCTTCGGCGGCATGTACCGCGCCTTCCAGTACGGCGCGCCGCCGCATGGCGGCATGGCCGCCGGCGTCGACCGCATCGTCATGCTCTTGTGCGGCACCAACAATCTGCGCGAGATCTCGCTGTTCCCGATGAACCAGCAGGCCATGGACCTCCTGATGGGCGCGCCGTCGGAGCCCAGCCCCAAGCAGCTCCGGGAGCTGCACGTGAAGGTGAATCTGCCGCAGAAGTGAAGTTTGCGCGGGAAGATGTTCGTGCCCCGGACGCAGCGCAGCACGCAGTGGTGCGCAGCTGAGCCGGGGCCCATGTCTGAGCGAGCAGCAGGCTTCTGGATCCCGGCTCTGCGCAGCAGCGTTACACGCTGCAGCGCGTCCGGGACACGAAATCCAACTACAGCCCCGTCGACGCGTCGATCCTGAACTGCGCAAGCGCGCTCTGTGGGTCGGTTTGCAAGAGCTGCATCAATTGCATCAGCGGTGCCTTCGCGCGCGGGGACAGCTTAATGGAAAGCGTCTGGCCCGGCGTCTCGACGAAGCGGGCGATCGCGTCCACGGCCGCGTTCGCATCCGGATTGGCGGAAGCAAATTGCTCGCGTCTAGCCTTGATGCTCTCGACGAGCGCCTGGCGTGCGGTATCGCGGCTGACCTTCTGCATGCGCGCGAACTGTGCCGCGACGAGATCGACGACGCCGCTGTCGCGCAATGAGAATTCGAGCGTGCCCGCCTCGATCCGGGCCGCCTGGCCCATGAGCTGGGCGGGATCGGCCGAAAACACCTCGCGTGGTACGTTGCCGAGCGCGATACGCAATTGCGCTCTTGCGATGCCTCCGATGTCGAGCGTCGCGGGCGTCAGAACGAAGCTGTTGGACTGTTCGGTCCAGGCAGCGCCGAGATCGAGGTCGACTGCGAGCTTGTCGATCCCGCTGGCAATCAATGGAAGCTGTTTTGGATCGGATGGATCGGCCGGCGTGACAAATTTGGCAACCACATGCGCCTTGCTCGGGATCGAGCCGACGAGCTGCCCCCAGTCCAGGCTCAGTGTGTCGATCATGACCAGCTCCTTGGTGGTCTTGAACGGCGCCGTCACGCCCTTGATCTCCGCGCCTGCGAGCACGCCGAACAGCCCGAGCATCTGATCCGGCGAGGGCGCCCGCCCGGGAGTGGTGAGGCTCGCTGCCCAGCGCATCAGGTTCGTGATGCTGAGCGATTTGAGTGCGAAGCGCTCCACCTTGATTTGCCCTTGCGGCGTCGGCGCATCCAGGCCTTCGAGCGCGAACCCGCCTTCTTGGTATCTGATGGCCCTGAGCCGGGGCGTCCCTTGCGGGGTCGTCATCGACATGGTGCCGATCTCGAGCTTGCCGACGCGAAGGCCTTCATAGAAACCGGCGAGCTTTTCCATCAGATTGCGCGATTGCGCCGGCGTCGGCGGGACCGTGCTGTCCGCCGGAAGCAGCGCCAGGATCTCGGCCGGCCGGAATTTCGATGGCTGCACCGCGATGTCGGTGATGGCGATCCCGTCGACCTGCATCCGGATGCCGAGCGTCGACGTCACGACATAAGTGCCGGTGGACATCTGCCCGTAGACACGATGATAGCTGTCGTCGTTCGCCTTCTGGGGATCGAGCGCGGCGGCGATCGCGGTCGAATCGAAATCATTGATGATGATGTCGGACACCTCGCCAGTCAGCTTGTCCGCCTTGCCTGGCTGCGGCACGTTGATCGTGAAGCTGGCGCGCTCCGCCTTGATCGCGGCGATCTTGCCTTGGGCGAGCTTCTGGATCGCGAGACCCGAATAGGCGACCTCGCCACTACCTCCGGCGCTTCTGCCCGCATCGAAGGCGAATGCGAGGGTCGGCGCTATGACGGAAGAAGCCGTCACATTTGCGTACTGATCGAGCGCGAAGCGGTACATGTCGATCAGGGAGCCTGACGTCGGCGCGTTCTGAGCATGAATGGGACCGACGTAGTCCCGCATGGTCAACTGCGGGACCTTGTAGGAGACTTTCAGCTTGCCGGGGCCGACCTCGTCCAGCGCGACCTCGAAGCCGGAGATATCGATGCTGTCGGCCGCGAAGCGTGTCTCCTCGACCTGGCGAATGCCGACGCCCTTGATAGCGGCGATCTTGACATGAGCCTGCGGCTGGTTGGTAGGCTCAACCGCGATATCCTCGATCGTCAGCGTCCGGGTCACGAGATCGAACGCCACCTTGCCGTGGCTCGCCTTGCCGCCACTGGCGCGGATCTGCTCGAAGGCCGCCTCGATCTCGGCGGCGACGCGATGCTGAACGTAGAAGCTGAAGCCGAACCATCCGCCCGCGGCCATCACGGCCACGACGATCAGGCCGATCAGGATTCGCTTCATTCCCAGCTCCAGTTGCTCGCGTTGCAGGACGCAACCTGCCATATTCGCAAAGCAACGCGCGGTCCAGGGAAAGTGAGCGCTATCAGATATTTGACCGCGCGCCCTGTTGATGGGGCCGCAATCGGATGTTGCCACCGGGGCGCCCGGCGTGCTTCATCCCGTTTCCATGACCCGGAAATACCAACCCAAGGCAAGCCGGTCAGGACAACGTAGTTTGAGGCCGGTAACGCGAGGCAAGACACCGCATGTCGTCCTATTCTGATGATCTCCACCAGGCGGCGCTGGCCTATCATCGGCTGCCGCGCCCCGGAAAGCTCGAGATCCAGGCGAGCAAGCCGCTCGCCAACCAGCGCGATCTCGCGCTGGCCTATTCGCCCGGCGTCGCCGCCGCCTGCATGGAGATCGCCAAGAACCCGGCGGAAGCGGCGACGCTGACGATCCGCTCCAATCTGGTCGCCGTGGTTTCGAACGGCACCGCCGTGCTCGGCCTCGGCAATATCGGCCCGCTGGCCTCGAAGCCGGTGATGGAGGGCAAGGCGGTCCTGTTCAAGAAATTCGCCGGCATCGACGTGTTCGACATCGAGATCGCGGCCGACACCATCGAACGCGTGGTTGAGACCGTGGCCGCGCTCGAGCCGACCTTTGGTGGCATCAATCTCGAGGACATCCGCGGACCGGAATGCTTCGAGATCGAGGCGCAGCTCAAGGAGCGCATGAAGATCCCGGTCTTCCATGACGACCAGCATGGCACCGCGATCATCGTCGCCGCCGCGATCACCAACGGCCTGCGCCTGAACGGCAAGAACCTGTCGGACGTCAAGATCGTGGCATCGGGGGCAGGGGCCGCCGCGCTCGCGACACTGAACCTGCTGGTGTCGATGGGCGCTCAGCGCAAGAATATCTGGGTCTGCGACATCGACGGCCTTGTTCACGAAGGCCGCAACACCACGATGGACCGTTGGAAGGCGGTCTATGCGCAGAAGACCGACAAGCGCACGCTGGCCGACGTGATCGGCGGCGCCGACATCTTCATCGGCCTCTCCGCACCGGGCGTGCTCAAGCCCGAGATGGCCAAGGCGATGGGCGACAAGCCGCTCATCATGGCGCTCGCGAATCCGACGCCGGAGATCATGCCGGAGGAGGCGCGCAAGGTGCGTCCCGACGCCATGATCTGCACCGGCCGCTCCGATTATCCGAACCAGGTCAACAACGTCCTGTGCTTTCCCTTCATCTTCCGCGGCGCGCTCGATGTCGGCGCCAGCGCCATCAACGAGGAGATGAAGCACGCCGCCGTGGAGGCCATCGCGCAGCTCGCGCGCGAGGCGCCGTCCGATGCGGTCGCGCAAGGCTTCGATACCGGGGAGACGCAAGGGTTTGGCCCGGGCTCGCTGATTCCGAGTCCCTTTGATCCGAGGTTGATCCTGCGCATCGCGCCGGCGGTGGCGAAGGCCGCGATGGAATCGGGCGTCGCGACCCGGCCCATCACCAATTTCGACGAGTACACTGCGCTGCTCGAGCGCTTCGCGTTCCGCTCCGGCCTCGTCATGAAGCCGATGTTCGCGAAGGCCAAGACCCAGCCGGTGCGCGTGATCTACGCCGAAGGCGAGGATGAGCGCGTGCTGCGCGCGACCCAGGTGGTGCTGGAAGAAAAGCTGGCGACGCCGATCCTGGTCGGACGCCCGTCGGTGGTCGAGGCGCGCATCAAGCGCTTCGGCCTGTCGATCAAGGCCGGCAAGGACTTCGACCTCGTCAATCCCGAGGACGATCCGCGCTACCGCTCCTACGTGCAGTCTTATGTCGAGGTCGCCGGCCGCCGCGGCGTGACGCCGGATGCGGCGCGCACGGTGGTGCGCACCAACAACACCGTCATCGCGGCGCTCGCGGTGGTGCGCGGAGAGGCGGACGCCATGCTCTGCGGCGTCGAGGGCCGCTACATGAGCCATCTGCGCCATGTCCGCGAGATCGTCGGGTTTACGCCGGGGATCAGCGACTATGCGGCGCTGGCGCTGCTGATCACGAGCAAGGGCGCCTTCTTCATCGCCGATACCCAGGTGCGGCCCAATCCGAGCGCCGAAGAGCTCGCCGAGATCGCCTCGCTCGCGGCGGTCCACGTCCAACGCTTCAACATCAAGCCGAAGATCGCCTTCGTCTCGCATTCGGATTTCGGCAGCTACGACACGGAATCCTCGCGCAAAATGCGCCGGGCGACCCAGCTCCTGAAGGAGAAGCATCCGGAACTCGAGGCCGACGGCGAGATGCAGGGCGACACCGCGCTCTCGGCCGCCGCGCGCAAAATGGTGCTGCCGCACTCGAACCTCGAGGGCGAAGCCAACATCATGATCATGCCAAGCCTCGACACCGCCAACGTCGCCTACCAGATGATCAAGTCGCTGGCGGACGCGCTTCCTGTCGGCCCGATCCTGATCGGCCCGGCGCGCCCGGCCCACATCCTCACCCCGTCGGTGACGGCGCGAGGCATCCTCAACATGACCGCGGTGGCTGTGGTGGAAGCGCAGGAGCGCGCGTCGCGGCAGCAGCCAACGTTGTTTACCTAAGGCGGGGGCTCTAGCCGCGCGGTAGGTGCCATGACTTCTCCCCTGCGGGAGAAGGTGGCGCGAAGCGCCGGATGAGGGGTTCTCTCCGCGAGACGAAATCTCGAGAGTTGTCCGTGCGGATAGAAACCCCTCACCCGTCTCGCGGCTTCGCGGCGAGCCACTCTCTCCCGCAAGGGGAGAGGGGAAGAAGCTCTTGGCGCTAGTTTTGAATTACTCGCATTCGTCCATTTCCCCGTTTGTAAACCGGCGCACGACTCTCCATAATCCCCCCGATGCTTTCGCAAAAATCCGGTTTCAAAAAGCCTGAGCAAAGAGGCCGATCATGCCAGCGTTCGTGACTTTTGGGCGGATCCTGTTCGCCGTGCTGTTCATCTACACGGGTGCGGCAAGACTGTTTGCCATGCAGGCGACCGTTGATTTCATCGCCGCCAAGGTCGTGGTGCCCGACATGATTGCGCCTTACGCCAAGCAGATCGAGACGGCGACGGCCATGACCACGCCGCAGTTGCTGGCGATCGCGGTTGGCGTGCTCGAGATCATCGCGGGGGTGATGATCGCGCTGAATTTCGGCGCGCGCTTCTTCGCGATGTTGATGATCATCTATGTCGCGGTCGCGACCTTCCTGTTCTACGACTTCTGGAACCAGGTGCCCCCTGACAACGGCAAGATGCTGGTCGACGCGCTCAAGAACCTGTCGATCATCGGCGCGCTGTTCATGATCATCGGCTACGGCCGCGCTACGCGTCCGGCCGAGGCGGCCTACGGGGACGTGTGACGGTCAAACCACTACGTCCTGCGCCACGGCGTGACAGTCACGTCATACGAGGCGTCGAGCAGATACGGCGCGCCCGGCTTCATCCCGTGTGAGGCCAGCACCTCCTGAGGCGTGCGCCCCGGTACTTCGACAAAACAGCCTTCGCCGCCGGGCAGCCGCAGATGCGGGGCTTCCGACAGCCAGAACGTGTCGTAGCGATCCATAAACATGTCGAACACGACGGGCCCGCCGATGATTGCGACGGTACCGGAAGCGACATCGGCGAAGGCGCAGGCGTCTTCGAAGCTGGCGTGATCCGGATTCCACAAGGTCGCGTTTGGCATCTCGGGATCGACGGTCAGAGCCTTGATCTTGCGGGTCAGGACCAGGCGCTTGCGCTTGGCTGAATTCGGCTGCTGCTCGTGCGAGTGACGGCCGTGCACGATCAGCGCCGCGCGCTCGAGCGCCTGCTCGAAGAACAGCTTGTCGCCTTCGAACTTCAGGCTATCGGGCATGACATGGTCAGCGTCCGCGAGCATGCCGTCCGCGGAGACGATGACGTAGCCTTCGATCCGAAAGGACAATGGCGCGGCTATTCGGAGACCGTCGTCACGACGCTGTTGACCGGCCGGTTGCTCACCGTCGGCAGCTTGACGTCCTTGAGCAGCTCCTGGTCGTATTCCGGCAGCGTCGAGGCCGGGAACTTGGCGCGCATCGCCACCACCTTGTAACCGCCGGCCTTCAGGCGCTTGAGCAATTCAGGCAGCGCTTCCGCAGTGTGCTTCTGGAAGTCGTGCATCAGGATGATGCCCTTGCCCTTGCTGTCGAGCTTCTTCATGACGGTCTCGATCACCTTCTCGGGCTTCGAGGCCTTGAAGTCGAAGGAGTCGATGTCGCAGGAGAAGATCGCCGTGTTGCGGTTGCCGAGATAGGTGACCATCTCCGGCGGATGCTGGAGCGCCGGGAAGCGGAAGAAAGGCGAGGGCGAAATGCCGCCGAGCGCCCATTTCACCGCGGAAAGGCCCTTCTCGATCTCTTCCTTGCGCTGCGCTTCCGTGAGCTTCTTGTTGTTGAGGTTGGCGTGCGACCAGGTGTGGGTGCCCACGGTATGGCCGGCCGCGTAGACCTGCTTGAGGATCTCCGGCTCGTAGGTCGCGTGCTTGCCGATGGAGAAGAAGATGCCGGTGGTGCACTCGTCGGCGAGCGCCTTCAGCACGGCGGGCGTGTTCTTGGGCCAGGGGCCGTCGTCGAAGGTGAGCACCACCTCGTGGTCGCGCAGGAAATCGAGCTCCTTGAAATGCTCGAAGCCGAAGCCGGGACCACCCGTGGTGTCGATCTCGACGGTGCGGGCGACTCCGAGCGCGCCCGGCGTGTTGCAGGCGGCGCGGGCGGGCTGCGGCGCCTGTTTAGGCGGGGGAGGATTGACGAAGCCCGCCGGCGCGGCGGCTGCTGCAGGAGCGGGTGCGGGAGCTGCAGCGGGCGCAGCCGCAGCCGGTGTTGCCGCCGGTGCGGCCTGCGTCGCGGCAGCGGGCTTTGCAGCCGGGGCCTGCGACCATGCCGCGCCCGTCATCGCCAGAGACATCGCGCTTGCCAATATCAGTCCTGCCGCCACACGCATGGTGTTGTCCTCGAGATTGATCCCGTTGTTCCGCCGCGGCTTTTCGCCTCCGGCAAAACCATCCTGCCCCTAACGATCCTAGCCTAGATGGTGGGCCCTCGCCATTGCAACGGCTGTTTGGCGCGCTAGCCCAATTGTGCCCAACCGGGTTGGGAACGCGTGGCGTCAAGTGTCGGCCAGTGCCTTCGCGATCGCCGTCTTGACCCGCGTGTCGGCCGGCTCGACCGTAGATGCAAAGACATCGGCGATATAACCGTCCCGGCCGGTCAGATATTTGTGGAAGTTCCAGCGAGGAACTTCTCGCGGGCGCGCCTCTGCCGCCCATTTGTAGAACGGATGCGCCTTCGCACCTACCACGACGGCCTTGGCCGCGATCGGGAAGGTAACGCCGTATTGGTGGTGGACGGTTTCCGAGATCTCGCTGGTGCCGCCGGGCTCCTGTCCGCCGAAGTCGTTGGAGGGTACGCCAATGACGGTGAGGCCGCGTTCGCGAAACTCGCCCCAGATGTCTTGCAGGCCGGCATATTGCGGCGTGTAACCGCAGAGCGAAGCGGTGTTGACCACCAGCAGCGCTCGGCCGGTGAATGCCGCAAGGCGGATGTCTTCGCCTGATAAGGCCGGGAAAGAGAAGGCGTAGGCGGAGATTCGGCTCATGCCGCCATCCGCCAGTGCACGCGTCGCCGGTGTCAGCGTGCCTGCAAAGGCGGCGATGAGCATGTTCCTGCGGTTCATCATGACGGCGTCCCCCGAAATGATCCGGGGCGCATGTTACCCCGCCGCTGTGAGCGGCCTCGTCAACACCGCGTTATCTGCCGCGATGAAGCGCACTAGTACAGGCGGACAATGAAATCGGTGCCTTCGCCAGTCTCGCCCTGGTTGATGCCCTGGTCGGAGACGATGATCGAGCCGCCTGACGTCAGCATTTCGTTGATCTTCGCGATCGTGTCGGCCGGGATCGAGACGCGGTCGAGGGCCTCGGACGGGCTATCCGGCGTGACCACAGGCTTTGCGGCGACGGGAATCACGGCCGCGCCACGCTGGCGGCCCGTCATGCGGCCGTCATCTTCCCGCGCGGCAGAGCGGACGGACACTGGCAAGGACACCACCGACCAATGCAGCGCATTGGAATCGGCCTTGTCGACCTCGGCGGTGAAGACATGCGTGCCGAGCGGCCGATCGCTCGCGGCGATCGTGACAGGCACGTCGAACAGTGGCGCAAAGTTCTGCCGCACGTAGAGCTTGGAATCCTTGCGGCTGATGAAGACCGCGATCTGGCCCGCTCGCTTGGGCGCTTCAGGTTTTGCCGCGGGCGCCGGATCGGCAATACGGGTTTCGTCCTTCTTGACGTCGGGCGTGGCCGCCTGCGCTTGCGCTATGGCCGGCGCATCGGACGTCTTCGCGGGCTCGGACTTCACGGTTTCGGACTTTGCGGGTTCGGACTTCGGCGTCTCCGCGGCCTCGACAGGCTTCGCTTCAGTGTTCGCGGGCTGCACGGCGTCTCCGGGCTGGGGCTTGGCCGCGTCCGCCGTTTCTGCAGTCTTGGTCTCGGGCCTTGCCGTTGTCTCGGTCTGGTCGTCCGATGCCGCGGCCTCCTCGCGGGCCGGGGCATATCCGGTGGTCACATCCGACATCACGGTGTGGCCGACCGACGAGCGCAGCTCGAGCACGCCGTCCGCGCTGGCGGTCTTCGTTTCAACAGGCTTTGCTTCGGTGGCCGTGGTATTTGCCGCGCCTTTGTCGGCCTTGTCGCCGGCATTGGTCTGCGGCTCCAGGCTGGCCGCGGGTTGCGGCGGCACGCGTACCGAGGCAAGCAGCGGATGCGAGAAGTTCTGCGGCGACATCTGGCCGGGCGAAACGATCACGCGCGCGCCCATTCTGGTCCAGTTCCACATCTTCACCGCGAACGCCATCGGCATGCGGATGCAGCCGTGCGAGGCCGGATAGCCCGGCAGCACGCCGGCGTGCATGGCAACGCCCGACCACGTGATCCGCTGCATGTACGGCATCGGCGCGCCGCTATAGATGTTGGAGTGGTGAAATTTGTGCTTCTGGATGACGCTGAACACACCCATCGGCGTCGAATGGCCCTTCATGCCCGTCGACACCGGGGATTCCGCGAACACGCCGTTGGTGTCGTAGACCGTGACCTTCTGCCGATCGATCGAGACGACGATGACGAGAGGACCTTGCGGTTTCGTGCCGGCTTCCTTTTCGGCAACAAGGTCTTTCTTGCCGGCCGTAGCGCGCTTCTGCGGCTTCTGGCGCGGGACGTCGGGATGGCGCTCCTGGCGGCCATAGGACCCGTCGGAATAATCCGTCCAGTAATAAAACGCCGCGTCCGCTTGGCTCGCCGTGCCGATCGCACCCGCCGCCGTCAAAACGGCGACCTGCCAAAATCGCGCCGGTTTGGCAGAAAAACCAGACCCGTTCACGCTGTTCATCATCGAATCCATAATCCAAATCAGATGTTAGTCTCTCAGAGGGGATACGCGTTCACCAGCACGGCGGTTCTGCGATCAGCCTAATTTTGTCCAAAGAGTAGCAAAAAAGCCTCACGGAGCGGTAAACGGCGGCCGTGTCAGCTTGCCGGTCGTCTTCCTGATCGGTCGCCCGATGCCTACATTGCTGGGACTTGTTACCGGAGAACTTCATGTCATCTCGTTTCCCCAGTCTTTCCAGCATCCGCTTGAAAGGCCTCGCTTTATTCCTCCTGGCGCTGACCGGGCCGGCAGCGTCCGCCTTCGCCGCGGACGAGCCGGATTTGATCTTCCGCCGCTCGACCGTGTTCAAATGGATGAGCCCGAACGACAAGCTTGCGACCTACGGCCTCGACGATCCTGAAGTCGAGGGCGTGGCCTGTCATTTCACGGTGCCGGAGAAGGGCGGCTTCAAGGGCTGGCTGGGCCTTGCCGAGGAGGTCTCGGACATTTCGCTCGCCTGCCGTCAGATCGGCCCGATCAAGTTCAAGAACAAGATGGAGCAAGGCGACGACATGTTCCGCCAGCGACGGTCGCTGTTCTTCAAGAAAATGCAGATCGTGCGCGGCTGTGACGCCAAGCGCAACGTGCTGGTCTACATGGTCTATTCGGACAGGCTGATCGAGGGTTCACCGAAGAACTCGACCTCGACCGTGCCGGTCATGCCGTGGGGCCCGGCGGACGCGAACGTCCAGAAGTGTGGAGAGTTCTTCACTCAGTGACGCGCTTGCGTTCACTCAGTGAGGGGTTTGCGTTCACAGTGACGCTCTTGCGTTCACTCGATGATGTCAGCGCGGCTGGCGCGCGGTTTTGCAAGATGCGAACCGGTCAGCCGCACGAATGATTGCGGCGTGGCCTCAAAGCCACGGCTCGATTGCAGCGCCATTTCGCCGGGGGAATTGGCGCTGCTGCGAACAGGCCGTTGCTCCCGGCGGTCCGTTCGTTGGTCCGCATCGCGCGCCGTTGCGCGATTCTGCGCCGTCATGATGGCCGTTCCTCACATGAACGCGCTCGGCGATGCCCGGGCGTCTCGGTCTCGATAGCTTGGGTCGCAGTCGAAACGTCCTCGGTTCGACAGGACCCAGCCTTCGTTCGGCTTCTCTTCAGCAGAAAAACGTAAAACGCATGTGAAGGGTGTGAGGCGGGATCATGACGGCGCCAGCGTTCCGGCGCGCATCCGAACTCGCCCGGAACCTGCCAGGCCACATTGGGTAGGCGCACGACCCATCTGAAAAGATTGAGATTTTCCGTCGAATATGTCGTCGCCCCGAACCGGACGAAACAATTCTCACGGAGATGAAACCATTTTCCGGCTTTGGCGCATCACGCGCGAAACCGCCCATGGTTATCAACCTCACAACGACGACGGCGCACGCCGGCCACCGAATTCGGAAGAGAACTCCATGCGCACGCTCAGCCTCATCCTTGCTTTCGCTTTCGTGCTCGCCGGCTCCTCGTTCGCAGGCTCGCCGGACGGAAATGTCCCCGGTATCGGCACTTTCCAGTATAGCGGTTCGCCGATCATGACCCCGGCGCCCCAGCCGATCGTGGTTGCCGCGCGCTTCTGATCGCCAACAAGAAAAATCAGCCGATAAAGGCCATCATGCTTGCTCGTATCTGCGCCGCGGCGTTCATATCCCTTCTGACGATCAGTGCCGTTCAGGCGCAGGTGCGCTCTCCCTCCAGATTACCAGATCCCCGTACCGAGTTCGTGAGGCAATGCGCGCCGCGGATGCTCGGGCGGTGGGAGCATCCGGAAGAGGTTTGCGGCTGTCTGCACGATCATGCTGCCGCCGTCGTCGAGGATCGCGATCTCCGCGAGGCCCTGCTGCGCGGCATCAGCGAGACCGGGGTGCCGACGATCGAGACCGACTGGGTGCCGGCCGCAAAGCAGACCGAAATCGGCCCGACCTTCACCAAGATCGCCAAGCCGACCCTGCAATGCATGTTCGATCCGGCGAAATAGCGCTCATCGCTTCGATTTCGGGCCAAACCGCGACACGCAGGTGCTGGTCCGTGCGACGCCCTTGTCGGTCATCTTGGCGCCGCGCACTTCCTTGACCTGTCCGGCGGGACAAGTTCCGTCGTCGACTTGCACGCGCTGGCCGAGCTTGAGATCGACGATGTCCTGCTCGCGCCCGACCGAGCCTGCGCGCGCCGTCGCGGCGAGCGCGATGAAGATCAGGAGCGAGAGGCAAGTCGCGCGGCGTAGCAGCATGGTGTGAGCTCCCGGCATGGATGCCGCAATGTAGGGAGCGGCAGCCGATTCTCATAGTGAACGTTCGTCATGCCCGCCGGGCCGGCTTGCGCCGCGCACGCAAGGCCGCTCGCGATTCCCGCGCGAGCCGCTCGGCGGATGCCACGAGATTCGGAATCGCGTGGCCGGAAAATCCCAGCACGAAACCGGGCAGTGGACGTGAGCGTGAATACGTGTCGGCCAACAGCCAGCCTTCGGCGCCGGCGGCCTGCTTGGCGTCTGCCGCCACCAGCAGATCGACCGAGGGATCGAACCGGGCGACAAGGTGCAGACCCTGCGATGGGACCGGCACCGACAGCACGCCGTCGGATGCGGCTTCGAGCGTCCCAGCCAGCGCGTCGCGCGCCTCGCGGTAAAGCTTGCGCACGCGCTTCAGGTTCGCTGCGAAGGCGCCGGAATTGAGCATGTCGGCCACCGCGCCCTCCATCAGTGTGCCGGGAAAGCGGTCGAGGGCGGCCCGCGCGGCGGTGACATCCGCGATCAAGCGCTCGGGCAGGGCGCAATAGCCAATGCGCAGACCTGGAAACAACGTCTTGGCGAACGTGCCCATGTAGATCACACGCTGGAGGTGATCGATGCCGGCCAGCGACATCAGCGGAGCGCCGTCGTAGCGGAATTCGCTGTCGTAATCGTCTTCCAGCACGAAGGCGCCGGCTTGCCTGGCCCAGTCCAGCAGCTCGAGCCGCCGCGGCATCGACATCTGCACACCCAGCGGAAACTGGTGCGACGGCGTCACATAGGCTGCGCGCGCGGACGGCCCCGCTGCGCGGCCTCTGGCGACCCGCATGCCGTGCGCGTCGACGGGAACGGACACGGCGCGATAGCCGCAATGCGCGATGGTTCTGCGCGCAGCGGGGTAGCCTGGATCCTCGCACCAGACCTGGTCGTTGGGCTTCAGGATCGCGCTCAGCACGATGCGCAGCGCGTGCAGCGTGCCTGACGTCAGCATGATCTGATCGGGATCGCAGCGCAGGCCCCGCGCCGACAACAGATGATCGGCGATCGCCGCACGCAGCTCGCGGCTGCCACGGGGATCGCCATAGTGCAGATGCTCCGCGCCGAAGGCGCGCATGCGACGGCCGACAAAGGCGCGGAAACGCTGCACGGCGCGCGCGTCGATATGGGTGCAGCCGAGCGAAAACGCGCCTTGCCCCGGCGTTTCGACGCTGATCTTCGGCCGCTTCGGCTCGGCCGCGCGCGCGGGGATGCGCGCGGCGACGAACGTGCCGGAGCCGACGGTTGCGTCGGCAAAGCCGTCGGCGATCAGCCGCTCATAGGCGGTGACGACGGCATTGCGGCGAAAGCCGGTCTGTTTGGCCAGCGTGCGCGACGGCGGCAGCGGCTCGCCGGGTTTCACCAGACCGCCGACGATCATCTCGCACAGTGCCTGATACAGCCGGTGCGCCGACGAGGCGCCAGCCGTGATGTGCGGTCCCGCGAGGTCGAGCGGCAGCTCGGCCTTGGCCGGCGAGGGGACAGAATTGGTCGGAATTTTTCGCATGGAATTGGCACTATCGCAGACCAAATCCGCGGCTACAACTGCCCTGGAAGTGTTCCAATCCGACAGGAGCGGCCGTGAGCCAGACCGAGAACCAAAATTCCTATCCGACATCTGCGCGCAACCAGGTGAAGCGCCGTCACGATCGCGGCTTCTACGATTACGACACCGTTCATCGCATCCTGGATTCCTCGATGCTCTGCCACGTCTCCTACGCGATCGACGGCCAACCCTATTGCACGCCGACCTTTTTCTGGCGCGAAGGGACGAAGCTGTATTGGCACGGCTCGAGCGCCAGCCGCATGCTGCGCAACCAGACCCGGGGCGAGCGTGTGTGCCTGACGGTCGCCCATCTCGACAGCCTGGTGCTGGCGCGATGTGGGTTCAATCACTCGGCCGACTACCGCGCCGTGATGGCGTTCGGCACCGCCTATCTCGTCACCGATCCCGAGGAGAAAGAACGCGCGGTCATCGCGATGGTCGACCGCTTCTTCCCGGATCGCACTGCGAGCCTGCGGGCGAGCAACACACAGGAGATCAAGGCGACCTCCTTCATCGCGATGGAAATCGAGGAAGCCTCCGCGAAGATCCGCGCCAAGGGCGTCGCCGACGACGAGGAGGACTATGAATTGCCGATCTATGCCGAGCGCATCCCGGTGCGCACGGTGATTGGCGCGCCAGAACCTTGCCCGCGGCTGCTCGACGGCGTGAGCAGGCCGGCGACGCTGAATGGCTATTCGGAGGGCCGGCCGCTCGAAGATGCATTGCGGGATGCCTATTTTGCAGAGTACCCGAACGGCTGAAATCGGCTAGCTTGCGCTCCATCGATGATCTCAATGCCCGATTGGAGTTGCCTGATGAATGCCGAAACGCAGCAGAGGATTCTTGACGCCGTCGATGCCGGCTTCGAAGCCCAGCTCGCGACCACACGCGATTTCGTCGCGATCCCCTCGACCCGCGGTGCGGAGGGGCCATGCCAGGACATGATCGGCGACCTCCTGCGCGCGCGCGGCTACGAGGTCGACGACTGGCACATCAATGTCGACGACCTCAAGGATCTGCGCGGCTTCGGTCCCATCGAGCATGATTTTTCGAAGGCGCGCACTGTGGTCGGCACGTACCGGCCCAAAACTGAGGCGGGCAAATCGCTGATCCTGCAGGGCCATTGTGACGTGGTGCCCGCGGGGCCGCTGGAATTGTGGGACACCCCGCCGTTCTCGCCCGTCATCAAGGACGGCAAGATGTTCGGTCGCGGTGCCTGCGACATGAAGTCGGGCACCATCGCAGCGCTCTCCGCGCTCGATGCGATCAAGGCCGCGGGCCTCAGGCCGACGGCGCGGATTCACTTCCAGTCCGTGATCGAGGAGGAGAGCACCGGCGTCGGCGCGCTCTCGACGCTTCAACGGGGCTATCGTGCGGATGCTTGCTTCATTCCTGAGCCGACCGGCGGCAAGATGGTGCGCTCGCAGGTTGGCGTGATCTGGTTCCGCCTGCGCGTGAAGGGCCATCCGACCCATGTCGCCTTCGCCGGCTCCGGCGCGAACGCAATCATGGCGGCCTATCATTTGATCCAGGCGCTGCAAAAACTCGAGATCGAGTGGAACGAGCGCGCGAAAGCCGATCGTCACTTCAAGACGCTGAACCATCCCATCAACTTCAACCCCGGCATCATCAAGGGCGGCGACTGGGCCTCCAGCGTGCCGGCCTGGTGCGACGTCGATTGCCGGATTGCCGTGTTGCCGGGCTGGTCGATCGCCGATCACCAGAAGGAGATCATGGCCTGCGTTGCTGCTGCCGCGCGCAACCACCGCTTCCTCGCCAACAATCCGCCGGAGGTCGAATGGTCGGGCTTTTTGTCGGAAGGCTATGAGCTGACCGAGGCCGCCGCGCCTGAGGCGGCGTTCGGCAAGGCCTTCAGCACCGTTTATGGCGGCCAGATCGAAGACCTCGTCTTCACCGCGCTCACCGACACCCGCTTCTACGGCCTCAATCACGGTATCCCGAGCCTGTGTTTCGGCGCGAGTGGCGGCGAGATGCACGGCTTCAATGAGTATGTCGATCTGGACTCGCTGAAGAAGACGACCAAGGCGATGGCGCTGTTCATTGCGGATTGGTGCGGGGTCGAGAAGGGGTAGCGACAGGCTCGGCTCTCTCGGCCGTCATTGCGAGCGCAGCGAAGCAATCCAGTATCCCCCGCCGGGGCAGTCTGGATTGCTTCGTCGCTACGCTCCTCGCAATGACGAAACAAATATCCTGCCGGTCCGCTGCCCAATCCACCGGCGTTCCAAAATCCTTTAAGCTTAAAATAAAGACTAGGATGCCGCCCGCGCCGGTGGCAGACTAACGCCCGGTCCGCAGGACGAGTCCGAGGAAGCAACGATGCGCGATTGGGATGACGCTTACGCCAATTCGGCCCATATCCCGGGCTCGGACAAGATACCGGCGCTGTGGGCGGAGCGGGCGGCGGCTTATCGGGCCGGGCTGAAGGAGTTTCGCGCCGACATCGCCTATGGCTCCGGCGAGCGCCAGCGCCTCGACCTCGTCTTGCCCGACGGCGACAGCAAGGGCCTCGTTGTGTTCGTCCACGGCGGCTACTGGATGCGCTTCGACAAATCGACATGGACTGATCTCGCCGAAGGCGCGCGCCATCATGGCTGGGCGGTGGCAATGCCAAGCTACACGCTGACGCCGGCCGCGCGCATCTCCGACATTACGGCGGAAATCACCGCAGCGATCGCCAAGGCGGCCGCGCTGGTCGCGGGGCCGATCCGGCTCGCCGGCCATTCCGCGGGCGGTCATCTCGTCACGCGCATGCTGTGCGATGATAGCCGGCTCGATCCCGCCGTCTTCAACCGCATCGCTGGGACGCTGTCCATCAGCGGCCTGCATGATCTGCGTCCGCTGCTCAAGACCAGGATGAACGACACCCTGCGCATGACGATGGAGGAGGCGACGCTGGAAAGCGCCGCGCTGCATCTACCGCGCGGGCCTTCGCCCGTGACCGCCTGGGTCGGCGGCAACGAGCGGCCCGAATTCATCCGCCAGTCCGATCTGATGGCCAATGTCTGGACTGGATTCGACGTGCCGACGCGTCTTGTCGTCGATCCCGGACTGAACCATTTCACCGTGATCGACGCTCTCAAGGATCCGTCGTCGCCAATTACCGCGCGCCTGATCGGCCTCGACTGACCAGGCCTCAAAGATCGATCGAAAGGGCCTGCCATGACGTCCAGCCAATACGATCCCGCAAGCGAAGGCGCCGAGACCGATTTCGCACGGCGCATGTCCTATGGCAGCTATCTGGCGCTGGACGCGATCCTCGGCGCGCAGCATCCGCTGTCGGAAGCGCATGACGAGATGCTGTTCATCATCCAGCATCAGACCACCGAACTGTGGATGCGGCTCGCCATCCACGAGCTCAGCGCCGCACGCCGTTCGATCGCGAAGGATGAGGTGCAGCCTGCGATGAAGATGCTGGCACGGATGTCGCGTATCTTCGAGCAGCTCAACGGCGCCTGGGACGTGCTGCGCACCATGACGCCCAGCGAGTATACGCGCTTCCGCTCGCAGCTTGGCCAGTCCTCAGGCTTCCAGTCGCGGCAATACCGGTTGATCGAATTCCTGCTCGGCAACCGCAACCACGCCATGCTCAAGCCGCACGCGCACGATCTGGGAACCACGCAGCTGCTCGAAGCCGAGCTCGCGACGCCGAGCCTCTATGACGAGGTGCTGCGGCTCGCCGACCGCAACGGGCTCAAGATGCCCGCGGCGGTGCTGGCGCGCGATGTTCGCGAGACCCATAGCTTCAACGAAGGTGTGCTGCAGGCCTGGCGTATCGTCTACGAAGCGCCGGAAACGCACTGGATGCTCTACGAGCTGGCCGAAAAGCTGGTTGATTTCGAGGATTATTTCCGGCGCTGGCGCTTCAACCATGTGACGACGGTCGAGCGCGTCATCGGCTTCAAGCGCGGCACCGGCGGCACCGGCGGCGTGAGCTACCTCAAGCGCATGCTGGAGGTCGAGCTGTTTCCCGAGCTCTGGCGCGTGCGCACGATCCTGTAGAGATTTTCATGACCAAGCTTCGCGTTTACGACGACACCAAAGCGCTGTTCCATATGCCCGACGGTGTGATCTATCTCGACGGCAATTCGCTCGGGGCGTTGCCGCTTGGCGTTGCCGAGCGCGTCAGCCGCGTCATCATCGCCGAGTGGGGCGATGAGTTGATCCGCGCGTGGAATACGGCGGGCTGGTATGCCCAGCCGCGCCATGTCGGCGACCGCATCGCGCGACTGATCGGTGCGGAAGCCGGCTCTGTCATGGTCGGAGATACGCTGTCGCTCAAGGTCTATCAGGCGCTCGCCGCCGCGCTGGACATGAACGCATCGCGCAAAATCGTTCTGTCGGACACCGGCAACTTTCCGACCGACCTCTACATGGCTGAAGGCCTGATCGCGACGCTTGGACGTGGCCATCAATTGCGCCTGGTGGCGCCGGAGGAGATCGAGTCTTCGTTGTCGGAGGAGATCGCGGTGCTCTATATCACCGAGGTCGATTACCGCACCGGACGACGCCACGATATGGCGAAGCTGACTGCGAGAGCGCATGCGCTCGGCATCGTCACGGTGTGGGACCTCGCGCATTCGGCCGGGGCGCTGCCGGTTGACCTTGCAGGCACCGGCGCTGATTTCGCCGCCGGATGCACCTACAAATACATCAACGCCGGCCCCGGCGCGCCGGCCTTCCTCTACGTCGCGCCGCGCCACGCCGACAGCGTGCGCGCCGCTTTGTCGGGGTGGATGGGACACGCAAAGCCGTTCGCGTTCGAGCTTGCCTATGCGGCCGCCGGCGGTGTCGAGCGCATGCGCGTCGGAACACCGCCGGTGCTGGCAATGGCGGCGCTGGAGGCCTCGCTCGACATTTGGGACCGCGTCGATATCGCGGAGGTCCGGGCGCGTTCGTTGGCGCTCGGCGATCTCCTGATTGCAGAGGTCGAGCGCCGCTGTCCGTCCTTGAAGCTTGTTACGCCGCGCACCCGTGAGCGCCGCGGCTCTCAGGTCTCCTTCGCTTTCGACGGCGGCTACGCCGCGATGCAGGCCCTCATCGCCAGTGGCGTCATCGGCGATTTCCGCGCGCCTGACATCATGAGGTTTGGCATCACACCGCTCTATATCGGCGAGAGCGAGATCCTGCGGGCAGCCGAGTTCATCGAGGAGGTGATCGCGGGCGAGATTTGGCGGCGGCCGGAGTATCAGGTGGTGAATGCGGTGACGTGAGATACGACGGCTGTCTCCCGTCATTGCGAGCGCGGCGAAGCAATCCAGAAATATATCAGCGGAAAGATTCTCGAATTGCTTCGCTGCGCTCGCACTGATGACCTCGGACGTCATTGCTTTGTCGCGCAGAGCAATTCACCCTGTGAGCAGAATGATTTGGGAGGAGATCCGATGACGCCGCTCGAAAAACTTAAAGCGATGAAGATGCCGTTTGCCGAACTCAAGGGCGTCGAGTTCGTCGAGGCCGGGAAAGATCGCGTGGTGGCGCGGATGACGGTCAGGCCCGATCTCTGCACGCTTCATCACACCATTCACGGCGGCGCGGTGATGGCGCTGGCCGATTCCGTCGGCGCGGCGGCCACCGTGATCAATCTGCCGGAGGACGCAAAGGGCACGACCACGCTCGAGAGCAAGACCAATTTCATCGGCGGGGCCAAGGAGGGAACCACGGTGGTCGCGACCGCCACCCCAATCCACAGAGGCCGGCGCACCCAGGTTTGGACCACCCGGCTGGAGACCGAGGACGGCAAGCTGGTCGCGGTGGTGACGCAGACCCAACTGGTCCTCGTATGAATACGGGGGCTTGATTTTATTAACGAATTAGTCGCCTCCAATGCCCGAAACTTGGGCAGGTTCCCGTCTTGAAAAGTTTGTTGCGATGCACAATATTGGAGGCCTAGGGATTCGAACGCCTCCTCGAGGGACACCAAGAGGAGTTTTGACTTGTCACTCGCAGCAGATTTTGGACTTGAAGTAACCAGCCGCCCGAAGTCCGTTCAGGGCTACGTGCGCACCTTGAGCCAGCAGGAAGAATTGCCGCTTTTGCGCGATCATCTGCTGAGGCTCGATGCCGAAAGCCGGCACGATCGCTTCAACGGTTTTCTCGACGACAGTTTTATCGAGCGTTACGCAGCCCGCTGTGCCGAGGACGGCACCGTGATCGTCGCCTATATCGTGGATGGCGTGGTCCGCGGGGCGGCCGAGCTGCATCCGCCCGAGGGCGATTCGTTGCCCGAGGTCGCCTTCAGCGTCGAAGCCTCGGCGCGGCGCCAGAACGTCGGCACTGTGCTGTTCAGCCGCCTGATCGCGGAAGCGCGCTGGAAAGGCTACAAGCGCCTGCGCATTACCACCGGCGCCGAGAATCACGCGATGCGCGCGCTCGCCAGGAAGTTTGGGGCGCATCTGCAATTCCGTCACGGCGAATCGACCGGTACGATCGATCTCGCCAAGGCGCCTGAGGACGAGCTCGCTGATCTTGCGGCCTCGCCATTCACAGCCGGCCGCGCTCTGATCAGCTTCAACTCGACCTGCTGGAAGATCATTTCCAGCATCTACGGTAATCGCGCCGCCTGACCTGAAAAAGCCGACTGGAATCAAAAAAGCGGACCGGCAAAACCGGTCCGCTTTTGTATTGGATATAAGGGAACTAAGCGCTCAGGTGCCGGTGCGCTTGTCGTTGCCGAAGCGGCGCACGACACGGCGTTCGACCACCACCGAGCGCTGCGCGCCCTGTTCGCCGGCGATCACGCGCGTCGAGGTGATGCGGCTGTTGGTGCGAACCTGTTTCTTGACCTCGGCCTGGACGACATCGAGCGGCATACCCATCAGGGCTGCGGCGATCTCGGCCTGCTGCTCCTGATCATCGGTGATGCCGACGGCAGCGAAGATCGCCTCGTCCAGGGTCGGCGGATCGTGGCGCACGCGCCGCGTGCCATATTTGGTATTCCAGTCTGCGTTCATAACGGCCTCGTTTCGATGCCGGGATACCTAGTGCCGTCTATGTTGCATTGCAATATGAAATCGGTGCGGCATCTCAGCTATGCACCGGTTGGGTGTCAGGGTGGTGACGCGACACCGGCAACATCCGCAACCCGCTGCTGTGGCCAGCGTTTCAGCGCCGCGTGGCCCGCTTCCGTCAGCCCGTAGATTCCCCGCTCGGTGCGTTCGAACCAGCCATACACATTGTTAAGCATGATCTTGCCGGCATCGGGACAGCGGTGGCGCAATTCGCTCACCTTCCGCGGGCCTGCTGCAAGCTCCGAGGCGCAGGCCAACGCCTGCTGCCGATAGGCCGTCATGATCGGCGCGCGCGTGCTGCCGCCCAGCACCGGATCGCCTTGGCGGCGCTGATGCTCTGCGACCAAGCGGGAACGGACCTTCGGCTCGCGGCGTGGCGCTGCCGTCGGCGGTTTCACCAGCACCTCGACCTGGCCCCTGTCGGTCACCCCGAGCATGCCGAAGCCGAGGCGGCGACAGAGATTGCGGTAGCGTGCGTCGGTCTCGCGTCCCTTGCCGCGCACTGACATCTTTGCGGCAATCCAGACCTCGTCGCCGGCCGGTGCACGATCAACGGCCTGAAGGATCAGCTCGAGATTGAAGGTCAGCTTGAGCTCGCCAATCACCACCACCGGCGGATCGCCGGCGCTAAGGCCCACGAGATCGCAGCCGCCGATTTCGCCCTTGACCGTGAAGCCGAGCTCTTCGAGGAAGCGTTTTACGGGCAAATAGAGCGTGGTTTCCAAAGGAAGCTTCCGAGTGTCACGTCCGATCGGAGAATCAGTCTCGGCACTTTAGCCCGGAACGGACTTAGGGCTCTGAGCCATTTGACGGGGAACAGACGACCTGGGCGGGGGCATCGCACTCGCCGGCAAGCAGAGCATCCGTTTCAGAGGCAATCTCCCGCTGTTGGTGCCGGATTGACGCCTTTAGCCTATGAGACGATCGTAGTCTGCGTGCGAGCCGATCCAGAACCAAACGCAGGCGCCGTCAGATTCGATAGCCAGGGCGCGGTAACGTAGGCCGACTCTGGCGGACCAAAATCGACCGACCCGTTTGAACTGAAGCGAAGGATGAGTGGGGTCGTTCTTCAGCAGCTTGAAATTGGCATCGGCGAGCCGCCGAACATTGACGGGCAAGGCCTCATAAGCCTTCCAGAATCTCGTGGAAGCGGTGTGCTTCACAAGTCGCGCGTTTGGGCGGCGCGATAATCGCTCAGCGCTTCCTCGGCAAATTGATCGAGCTTACCCGCCTTGATGTCCTGCTCCAGGACATGATCGAAGCGTCGTGCATCGAACTGCTCGAACCAGGCGCGAAACCGCACCAATTCGTCAGGCGTAAGCCGTTCGATCGCTCGTTCGATATCTTCAGTTGTCATTGTTCAAATATAGCAGCCCGATGGGCCCGGGAAAAGATGCGTGGCCACCAACGCTACACCCGCCCGCCGACCGGGATCAGCGCGCCGGTGACGCCGCTGGCGGCATCGCTGGCGAGGAACAGGATGACTTCGGCGAGCTCCTGCGGTGTCACCCATTTGGCAAAGTCGGCCTTCGGCATGTCGGCGCGGTTGGCCTTGGTATCGATGATCGAAGGCAGCACTGCGTTCACGGTCACCTTGCCTTTCCACTCGCTCGCCAACGCCTCGGTGAGGCGATGGACGCCGGCTTTCGACGCTGCGTAGGGGCCCATGCCGGAGCCGGCCTGAAGCGCGCCCATGGCGCCGATATTGACGATGCGGCCGGCCTTGGACGCGGCCAGATGCGGCAGCGCCGCGTGCGAGGCGTTGAGCGCCGTCAGCAAGTTGAGCGCATGCATGCGCTGCCATGTCTTGATGTCGCCGTCGCCGACGGTCTCGAAGGCGAATCCGCCGGCGATGTTGATCAGCCCATCGAGCTTGCCAAAGTGTTTTGCCGCCGCCTCGACCGCCGTCTTTGCTTGTGCTACGTCGGACAGATCGACGCCGCCGATCTCGATGCGCTCAGGCGTCGCGGAGATTTGCGATGGTGCATGGTCGATGCCGGCCACGCGCGCGCCGCGTGCCAGCGCGGTCTCGGCGACGACTTTTCCAAGTGCGCCGAGTGCTCCGGTTACGATCAGAACCTTGCCTTGCATCATCGTTCTCCCGGCACGACCGTATAAGTTTACGCCCGTTTATGATTGCAGATAGCGCGCCTTCAGCGCGGTCCGCTCCGCTGTGCCGAGCTTGAGACCGTCGCGCAAGTAGGTTTCGAGATCGCCATACTCGCGACCGACGGCCTCGAAAGCAGCGGCAAGATACGAGGCCTCGACGGTGCCGATCGCGTCGAGAACGTCGGCAGGAAGATCGGAGACGTTTGACGCGTCGCGCTTGTAGTGCAGGTTGGTCAAGAGGTAGTCCTCGGCAATGACGTGGTCGGCTACGCCGAGCGCATGAAGGATCAGCGCGCTGGCAAAGCCGGTGCGGTCCTTGCCGGCGGTGCAGTGAATGACGAGCGGCGCGCGGTCCTCCAGGAGATGCCCGAACAGCTTGCGAAAACTGGCCGTGTTGTGGCGGACATAGTTGCGATAGGATTCGCGCATGAGTTCGAGCGCGACCGGCGCGGTCAGCCTGCCCCTGGCGAGCTCGGCGCGCAGCGCAGCCACGACCGTCGGCTCGATCGGCAGTGAATGCACGGCGATCTCGTTGACCACGCAGACACCCGCCGCGCGCTCCTCGACGCCGCGAAAATCGAAGGCGCTGCGCACGCCGAGCGCGCGGACGATCTCGACATCGGCGGCAGTGAGCTGGCCGAGATGGTTGGAGCGGAAGATGTGCCGCCAGCGCGTGGTACGGCCATCTGCGGTCGGATAGCCGCCGAGGTCGCGAAAATTACTGGCGCCCTGCAGGGCGAGATGGCGGGCAGGGGAGTCTTTCATGGAGGTGTCTTGTCAGGCATCTGAAACGGTCGGTGACGGCTGTGGGACCACATGATCCTGTAATCAAGTCCGGAATCAAAAAGGGCCGAAACTTCGTTGTTTCGACCCTTTTTCAATCTGACGCCGGACGCTTGAGAGAGCGCGGCGGTACTGAACCGAACGCAGGCATCAGCGATCCCATTTCGGCTTGGCTTCATCGACTGCTTCCTGATGGTACCAGCTGCCGCTGCAAATCGTCTCGTTCACGGGGAGCGAGGCGTGGTTGGCGGGAAGGCGGGTCTCACCGTTGCGGCGCCCCCCGAGAGCCGAGCGGCCCCCGACAGGGAATTGGTAGATCTGTGCAGATCCGTGACTCAGTCCATTGTTCATCATTGCGGTATCTCCCGAGATCGCAGCGCTGGGCCTCCATGGTGCGCCCGACTCGTTGGCTTGTGGTTACTGGAATCCCCATATCGGCCGTGCATTCCGAAATGCAAAGTGCTGAAAAGGAAATCAGCCTTGGCCTATTTTGTAGGCAGACTGCATTCTGCTTCCTCTAAGGCAGCGGTCGGGTGGCTAACGCGTGGGCCGTTGCGAAGGTTGCGGGCGGCGGGCGCAGACTTGGCGAATATTGCCGGACGTTGATGCGCGTTTAGTCGGCAACCTCAGGCCCGGGCCTGCCTGCTCCAGAATCGGGCGTTTTCCGCAGGGTTTTTGCGGTGCAGCTTCACGCAAAGGTGCGCCGCTATGACGCACGGCTCACTCGCCGATCCGCCGGGATGGAGAGGAGGCCGGCCGCGGTGGAAAACCTCCCGCGCTGCGGCCTTTTGGCACGTTAAATGCTTGGAAAGGGTCGGCCGATGTTGGCCGGGTAAACAATCGTGCGGGGGCCTGCGGCCCCCACCTTTCGCATCATCTACAGAGAGGCTCAATGACCAAGTATAAGCTCGAGTACATCTGGCTCGACGGATATACGCCGACTCCGAACTTGCGCGGCAAAACTCAGATCAAGGAATTCGCGTCGTTCCCGACGCTCGAGCAGCTTCCGCTCTGGGGCTTCGATGGCTCCTCCACCCAGCAGGCTGAAGGCCACAGCTCCGATTGCGTGCTGAAGCCGGTCGCGGTGTTCCCGGATGGCGCCCGCACCAACGGCGTGCTCGTGATGTGCGAAGTCATGATGCCCGACGGCAAGACCCCGCACTCGACCAACAAGCGCGCCACCATCCTCGACGATTCCGGCGCCTGGTTCGGCTTCGAGCAGGAATACTTCTTCTACAAGGACGGCCGTCCGCTCGGCTTCCCGGCCTCCGGCTATCCGGCCCCGCAGGGTCCGTACTACACCGGCGTCGGCTTCTCGAACGTCGGCGACGTCGCCCGCAAGATCGTCGAAGAGCATCTCGACCTCTGCCTGGCTGCCGGCATCAACCATGAAGGCATCAACGCGGAAGTCGCGAAGGGCCAGTGGGAATTCCAGATCTTCGGCAAAGGCTCCAAGAAGGCCGCTGACGAAATGTGGATGGCCCGCTACCTGATGCTGCGCCTGACCGAGAAGTACGGCATCGACATCGAGTTCCACTGCAAGCCGCTCGGCGACACCGACTGGAACGGCTCCGGCATGCACGCCAACTTCTCGACCGAGTACATGCGTACGGTCGGCGGCAAGGAGTACTTCGAGGCGCTGATGGCGGCCTTCGACAAGAACCTGATGGACCACATCGCCGTCTACGGCCCGGACAACGACAAGCGTCTGACCGGCAAGCACGAGACCGCGCCCTGGAACAAGTTCAGCTACGGCATTGCCGATCGCGGTGCTTCGATCCGCGTGCCGCACTCCTTCGTCAACAACGGTTACAAGGGCTATCTGGAAGACCGTCGTCCGAATTCGCAGGGCGACCCATACCAGATCGCTTCGCAGATCCTGAAGACGATCGCCTCCGTGCCGGCCGACAAGAAGGCCGCCGCCTAAGATCCTCCCGGCCCGGGCTGGGGGGCTGGCCCGGGTTGGACTTCGATCCGCCGAAGCCGAAAGGCTTCGGCGGATTTTTCATTCTGATGACAGCCGGTGCGGAGACCCCTCGGACCTCATGGCGCGAAACTTGTCCATCGCCGCCGAAAGCGGGATAGAGTGCGTCTGGATGCGCGCAGGGCCAGGGACGGCTGGTGTTTGAAGGCTTCTACAAGGTGAGATTTCAGCTCGGCGACGCCGTTGGCCGGAGCGTGATGCATGCCGGCAACGGCAAGATGCTCGGCGGCAATTCGGCCTTCGCCCATATCGGCACCTACGCCAAGACCGAAGCCGGGGTCGACATCGTGATCAACACCGTCCGCCACAACCCCGATCCGAACTATCGCGCCATGGCCGGCACTGACGATGCGACCCTGCTTGCCAAGGGCTGGGCCGACGGCGATCTCTATCGCTGCAAGGGCGAGCTCAAGGAGCTGCCCGGCGTACCCTTTCAGTCGTTGATGACACCCATCACCGAAGACGAGATGCCGATCGCCGGCGGCGTCGGCGAGGCCGGCATCGCTGACGGGCTCTACTCGGTGCATCTGCGCATGCTCGACGGCGTCGACGGCGGTCTCACCGGCGTGATGCTGCTCAACAAGGGCCGCATCCTCGGCGGCGATGCATCGTTCTATTATCTCGGCAGCTACACCGCCGCCAACGGGCGCTGGAAGGGCCAGATCCTCAACCAGGAGCACACGCCGGCTAAGGACGATCCGATCTTCGGCGGCCACGAGGTCGGCATCGGCTTCTCCGGCAGTTATGACGTCGAGCAGGCGGTGCTGGAGGCAACGGCGCTTGCCGGCAAGCGCAGCCTGCGCCTGACCGCCGCGCTCAAGCTGATGCATCGCGCCTGATCGCCACGGGAATCGCTGATGGAAAAAATTCGCGTGCTTTCGACGCTCGGCCTGATGGGCGCGATGCGCAGCCTGTCCTCCGCATACGAGACCGCGACCGGCGTCCACATCGATGCCGATTTCGCGCCGACTCTGGCGCTGCTCAAACGACTGCGCGACGGCGAGGCCGCCGATCTCGTGATCCTTACCCGCGAGGGGCTCGACGAGATGATCGGCGAGGGCCGCGTCGTCTCAGGGAACGCGGCCGATCTCGCGCGTTCCTTCGTCGGCATCGCGGTGCGGGCAGGGCAAGCACATCCCGACATCGCCACGGAAACCGCACTGCGCAACACGCTGCTCGCGGCGCGGTCCCTGGCCTATTCGCGGCTGGGTGCGAGCGGGGTCTATTTCGCTCGGTTGATCGCGCAGATGGGGATCGCGGCAGAGATCAACGCCAAGACCACCATCGTCGAGCAGGGCTTTACCGCAGAGCGGCTCGTGAGCGGCGAGGCTGACCTCGCCGTGCAGCAGATCAGCGAGCTGAAGCAGGTCGAGGGCATCGAGGTGGTCGGCCCGATTCCGCACGATCTGCAAACGCCGGCCGTGTTCTCCGCTGGCCGGATGACAAACGCCGAGCACGCCGACGCCGCGGATCGGCTTCTGCGCTATCTGGCGTCGCCCGAGGTCGTCCCCGTGCTGCGCCGATCGGGACTCGAGCCTTGAATTTGCCGGGACGACGACGCAACCTGGCGTCCATGCGGATTTTCCTCGTTGCCATCCTTTTCACGCTTGCGGCGCCGTTATCTGCGCATGCGCAATCGGCCGATCTCGTCCTGTGCGACCGCGTCGCCGCCGATCCCAGTGATCCCGACAAGCCAGCCGATATGAGGGGCGTGACGGAGATTGCGGCCGCCGACGTTGCGACCGCCATCAAGTTCTGCAAGCAGGCTGCGCCCTCGTCGCGGCGCGCGATGTTCGCGCTCGGCCGCGCCTATGCGGCCAACCGGCAGACGGCGGACGCGATGGCTGCCTGGCGCAAGGCCGCCGACAAGGGATCGAGTGCGGCGATGGTCGAGCTCGGTGTGGCCTACGGCACCGGCTCCGGCGTCGCCAGGGATGAAGCGCAGGCGCGCAAATTGTTCGAGAAGGCGGCGCAGGCCGGCAATCCCCGCGGCATCAGCAATCTCGCCGCGCTCGGCGGCACCGGCGGTGCCACGCCGGCCGATCCCGCACAGGCGCGCGCATTGCTCGGCAAGGCCGCCGAGACCAACGCGGAGGCGCAGTACCAGCTCGGCATGATGCTCTCCGAAGGCACGGGCGGGGCGAAGGACGACGCCGCGGCACGCGCGCTGTTCGAGAAGGCGGCGGCGCAAAACCATCCCGGCGCGCTGGAGCGGATGGGGGCCTTCGCACAGGAGGGCCGCGGCGGGCCAAAGGACAAGGACGCCGCGAAATCCTATTACGAGCGCGCCGCGGCGCTCGGCGACGAGGATGCCAAGCAGGCGTTGGAGCGGCTGCGCTGTCCCTATGCGATCAAGGACAAGCAGGGCAAGCTCGTCACCACGCTGTGCTTCTAAAAGCGCGGTGAACGCGCTTTAGAGTTATTTGCGAGCATGATCTTTCCGGAAAACCGCTGCGCACCTTTCCGGATCATGTTTCGTCCGCCGCCGATGGCCGTGACTGCTCCATGCCCGCTTTGTCGCGTGCTTGTGTCGACGGGTTCGAATGCGTCAGGAACCAGCCCGGACACGGTCCGTTGAATCCTCGACAAGCAGGAGGCGCAACCATGATCCGCAAGCTCGCATCCGGCGAATATCGGCTGTATTCGCGCAAAGTGAATCCCAAGACCGGCAAGCGCCGCAACCTCGGCACGTTCAGGAGCCGCGCGGCGGCCGAGAAGCATGAGCGCGAGGTGCAGTATTTCAAGCGTCACTAGCGCCTGAGGAAGGCCGTTCACCACCGGCCAAACAAAAAAGGCGAAAAACAACCCCATGCACAGTAGCCAAGTGGTTGAAATCACAGGCCTGCAAATGGTGTGAAATCGCCATCTGCGGAAACGCCGAAATCGATTGCGCCGTCGGGCAAAACAGGCGCATGATGGCATCATGGCAGGTGTGGCTCCGCGAATGGCCCTGCGCGAAAAAGCCCGATGGCCTTGGTGCGACGGCGGTGCTAGGTAGCGCGTGCTTTCCTTCTGATATTTCCGGGTCAATTGCGTTGCTGGACGGGCTCTACAAGGTTGAATACGGCGTCAACGATGCCTTCGGCCGCAGCATCATGTGCATGCATGACGGCAAGCTGCTGGGCGGTAATTCGGCCTTCGCGCATCTCGGGAGCTATGTCGAGCGCGACGGCGAGATCATCGCCGAAGTCATCACCGAACGGCATAACGACGATCCCAACTACAAGCCGCTGATGGGGGCTGATGTCGCCGTGATCGGCGCGCGCGGCCGGCTCGTCGGCAACCAGATCCGTCTTGCGGGCAGCGCGGATACGATGCCGGGCGCTGGTTTCTGGGCCAATCTCACGCGGCTCGATGACGAGGGATTGCCGCCGCAGGGGACGATCGGTCCGGGCGGGGTCGTGAACGGGCTCTATGCGATCCATCTGCGCGCGCTCGACGGCGTCGACGCCGGGCTCTCCGGCGTCATGCTGCTGATCGACGGCCGCATCTTGGGCGGCGATGCGTTCTTCTACTATCTCGGCTCCTATTCCTCGGCCGACGGCCGCTGGAAGGGCGAGATGCTCAACCAGGAGCATACGCCGGCGAAAGGCGAGAACCCCGTGTTCGGCGGCTACGAGGTCGGCATCGGCTTCTCCGGAACCTGCACGGCGGACAGCGGTGAGCTCGAAGGCATCGCGCTGGCCGGCAAGCGCAGCCTGCGGCTGGCGGCCTCGCTTAAACTGATGCGGCGAGCGTAGGGCGGTTACTTAGAGATCTGGGATGTCCGCTCGAGGGTAAAGCAGGCCTGACGTCCAACTCGCGGCGATGTCGGCTGTTGACCCGGAGCGGACATCCGGCCTCGAAAAAGACACCGCTTGTGATGGTAAGGTGCCTCTCCTCAAAATCATGGAAACGAGGTCGAGATGACCGACACCTCTCCTGCGAATGCTCCGTCTGCTTCCTCGATCCCCGCCGACGATCCTGGTCGCTGTCTGACGGTAGCCGATCCTGACGGCGCCGGCGTGCCGCATATCTCGGTGGCGGGCGGCACTTACACGATCCTGGTGTCGGGCGCGCAGACCGCGGGACGCTATTGCCTGGTCGATATGCTGGTGCCCGCCGGCGGTGGCCCCCCGCCGCATCGCCATGACTTCGAGGAAATGTTCTCGCTGCTCGAAGGCGAACTCGAGTTCACTTTTCGCGGAAAGTCGCACACCGTACGCGCGGGATCGACCGTCAACGTTCCGGCGAACGCCCCGCACGCGTTTAAGAACCTGTCCGGCAAGACGGCTCGCATGCTCTGCATGTGTACGCCGGCAGGACAGGATGAATTCTTTCTGGCGGTCGGTTTCCCCGTCGAAGGCCGCACATCGCCGCCGCCGAAGCCGACCCCGGAAGAGATGGCCGAGAAGGGAAAACTGATCGCGGCCCTGCTGCCGAAATATCGCACCGAGATCGTCAAGATGTGAGGCACATCCGCCTGACTGACAGCCAAGAATGGAGGCGGCCGCCGCAGAGTCGAGGCGGCCGTTCCTTTTCGCCGGTGATCGCTTGTGGCCCATCGCGATGGCTGGCACACGGCGGCGACGTGTCCGAAGCGAAAGGTAGAGCGGAAGTCGTCCCACTCGGCGGCCGACCGCCGCCTTTGACCCGAAGAAGAACGACGTCCGGAATCCCCTTGGTTGAAAATGTGCTATCATGCCTCTTGGGATAGCGTTTGCTGTCCCGGAAATCTAGGAGGACATGGCAGTGAAAGTCTCGGCACTTTTGTCCATGGGTATTGTTGTCGCGATCTTGTCGGTGGCGCCGGCGAATGCCCGCGATACTCAAAAGATCCAGAAACCACAGATAGCGCCGGTATGGAATCCAGGTGAGCCTTGGCCTCCCAAGTGGGCCACTTTCGAAGCTTGCCAGGCAGCCGGAAAGAAGTGGGCTTGGGATCTAAATGCCACTTCTCAATGGTGCAGCGCTCAATCGTACGACAGAGTGAGCGGCACCGTTCGCTGATGGCGAAGTTGGCGCGACAGAACAAGTTGAGGCCGCTCCAACTGGCGGCCTCTTTCATGTCAGCGCTAAGCCTGCGATGTCGCCTGTTGGCCATGAGCCAGCTCGCTAAAGCGAGCTGATCATGTCCGCTCCCAAACCGTGAGGAGGGGCAACGATGCCTTCGACCGCAGCATCATGTGCATGCATGACGGCAAGCTGCTGGGCGGCAATTCGGCCTTCGCGGATCTCGGAGGCTATGTCGAGCGCGACGGCGAGATCATCGCCGAAGTCATCACCGAACGCCACCGGCACCGCCGACAGCGGCGCGAAACAAAGGCCACCGCGAACACCAGAACAGGATAATGCGTCAGGTTTTCCATGGCACCGTCCACTCGACCAGAACGCCAAATCCCGGATAACCCTTCTGCGACACAAATCACATAACGCTTGTTGCTCACCCCGTCACCAATTCGCAGACGGCAACTGAGTCAATGCTGCTGACGCGGTTGGCCCGAAGGCGAAGCTGGCGATAGCGTCCGGCAAGTCGGTGGTTGAGGCCAGACCGGACGTGGCGGAGACGCGACCAATTCGACTCGAATGATCCGAGTCGGACATCCTTTGATCTAGATCAACCCTGAAGTGTGTCGTTCCGGTTTCCCTACGCCTCAGCCTCGGTCAAAGGACCCAGTACCGGAAAATGCATATCGAGCGAAACAGCGTCGCAAATAAACAGAGTCACAAATGAAGCAACGCAGGCCGCTGATGTAGGGGCCCGGAGATCGTGATGCACCTGGCTGACACGAAATCGTCGTCGGACGACGGACAATCGTTCGAGCATCCAGCAGGTGAGGGGATGCTGTATGTGCCGGGCGGCACGTTCCGCATGGGTTCGGATCGGCACTATCCGGAGGAAGCGCCGGTCCACCGCGTCGCCGTGGATGCCTTCTGGATGGATTGCCATTCCGTCACGAACCGGCAGTTCAAGGCGTTCGTCGGGGCTACCGGCCACGTCACCGTTGCCGAGATCACGCCCGATCCAAAGGACTATCCCGGAATGCTCCCGCACATGGTCTATGCGGGCTCTCTGGTGTTCTCGCCGCCTGACCATCCGGTCAGCCTGCGGGACTTCAGCCAGTGGTGGACCTTCGCCAAAGGTGCGGACTGGCGGCATCCCTACGGACCGGGGAGCAAAATCCAGGGGCTCGACGATCATCCCGTCGTGCATGTGGCCTTCAGCGATGCGCTCGCCTACGCAAGATGGGCCGGCAAGGATTTGCCGACCGAGGCCGAATGGGAATTTGCGGCGCGCGGCGGACTGGACGGCGCCGAGTTCGCATGGGGAGATGAATTTACGCCTGACGGCCGTCATATGGCCAACACCTGGCAGGGCGAATTTCCGCGCCAAAACACCAGAGACGACGGATTCGAACGGACATCGCCGGTCACGGCATTCCCGCCGAACGGGTACGGGCTGCACGATCTGATCGGCAATGTCTGGGAGTGGACGTCGGACTGGTACTCGCCTCGGCATCAAGCCGACGCTGCAAAGGCCTGCTGCATTCCCGAGAACCCGCGCGGCGGCCGCGAGGCTGATAGCTACGACCCGAGAACCACCAACGTCAAGATCCCACGCAAGGTCATCAAAGGCGGCTCGCATTTGTGCGCGCCGAATTACTGCCGACGCTACCGGCCGGCTGCGCGGCATGCGGAGCCGGTCGATACCTCCACAAGTCATCTTGGATTTCGGTGCATCAGGCGAGGAGCCTCTGACGCATCTTAATGGGAGAGCGATGCCATGTTGAATTGCGTATTTGATGACAAGCTTTTGGTCGCAACGCCACGCAAGAAGCAAAGCTGGCTCAAGCGGTCCAGCGCAGCGCTGCTGGGTGCGACGATGATGATACCGTCGTCGGGATTGATCAGCACTCCTGTGGCTGCCCAGCCGGCGCAAAAGCCCAATATCCTCTTCATCATGGGCGACGATATCGGCATCATGCAGCCCAGCATCTACCATCGCGGTTTGATGGTCGGAGAGACACCGAACATCGACCGCATCGGAAACGAGGGCGCGCTCTTCATGACCTATTATGCGGAGCAGAGCTGCACCGCCGGCCGCAACGCGTTTTTCACCGGCATGCACCCGCTGCGCACCGGCATGATTCCTCCGCAATTGCCCGGCAGCCCGTCGTGGCTGCGGCCCGGTACGCCCGCCGTTGCCAAGTTCTTGCTCGACCTCGGTTACAACACTGGCGAGTTCGGCAAGAATCATCTTGGTGACAATCCCGAGGCGCTACCAACCGCCCATGGTTTCCAGGAGTTCTGGGGGTACCTGTATCACCTCGACGCGATGCAGGGGGTGAGTTTCCCGGACATCAACAAGAGCCCGACCGTGCAAGGCATTGCGCCGCCGTGCAAGGCAACCCCGGTCCCGGGCCTTACCGAGGTCCCCGGCGCCGTGGATCCTCGAACAACGACGTGCCTGACGCCGCCGCGGCCGGTGCTTGCGTGCAAGTCGTCGGACGGCTCACAAGCAAACCAGACCTGCAAGGACGAAGGTCCCTTGACGCTCGACCGTTCACGAAGCGTGGACGAAGAAATCTCAGCCAAGGTCATCGACTATCTTGATCGCAACGATCCCAAGAAGACCAACAAGCCGTTCTTCGTCTGGTACAACCCGGCGCGCATGCACATCACGACCGTGCTGCCGCCGAAATACGAGGCGATGATTGGCGAGCCGGGTGGCAAGGACTGGGGCCTCAACGAGGCCGGCATGAAGCAGATGGACGACAATATCGGCTATGTCCTCAAGAAACTCGAAGACATGGGCCAGCTTGACAATACCATCATCGTCTTCACGACAGACAACGGCGCCGAGAACATCACTTTTCCTGACGGCGGCACCACCCTTTTCAAGGGCGGCAAGCTGACCACCTGGGAAGGCGGCATGCGTGCCCCGATGGTCGTTCGCTGGCCGGGCCACATCAAGCCGGGCACGGTCAAGAGCGAGATGATGTCGGCACTCGACTGGCTGCCGACGTTGGTCGACATCGCCGGCGGGCCGAAGGGCGACGCTTTGAAGAAGCAGATCGAGGCTGGAAGCTACCCCGGCATCGTCAAGACAACGCTCGACGGCGTCGATCAGCGCGCCTATCTCGAAGGCACGGATAAATCCGCGCGCGAGGTCTTCTTCTACTACACCGGCGCGCAGCCATCGGCGGTACGCTACAAGAACTGGAAGATGTACTACACGATGGTGCCGGACACCGGGACCGGCGGGTTGTTCGGAGCGCAGAGCTTCCATTGGACGCAGGTCGCCAACATCAAGCGTGACCCATTCGAGCAGACGGTCGGCTCCGATGCCAAATCGTTGCTGGGCTATGCCGGTTCGATCGGCTCGCCGAGCACCGCCTACCTGTATGACTGGAATATCCTGCCCCTCGGCCAACTTCTCTGGGAAAAGGAGCTATTCTCTTACAAGGACTTCCCTCCGATGCAGGCGCCGGAAACTTACAACCTCGATGGTATCCTTGCTGAAATGAAGAAGTCCGGCCATCAGAGCGAGTGAACGAGGCGGGATAGTATGCCTTGATGATGTCTAAGCGGGCGGTCTTGAAAAAAGCCGCCCGTTGCAAGCACAATTGTGTCAGCGTCGGGTGCCGTCCCTTCAACTCCGATGATCCCCAAGGCTGCTGACGCCCCAAGGCTACTACTCCAATTTTTCTACCCTTTGCTACCCCAAGACTATCGGACGATCCAATCCGTCAACGCGACGCTGACAAGCCGATGATGCACTTGCTCTGCCGCGTTCGAGAGAACCGCAATAAGGATTGCCGTCATGTACAGACCGCTTGGGTCAATACTGCTGGCTACCGCAGCTCTAATTTTCAGCCCGTTGGTGCAGGCGCAACAGGCAACAGCACCGCGGGTTGCAGCCGAAACGCCGCGGTCGATGCTGGCAGCGCAGATTCGCTTGCAAGGTTTCACCTGTGACAAACCGCTCGGTGCCTCAAGGGATGCAAAACGCTCGCGTCCGGATCGGGCCGTCTGGATCCTGAAGTGCAGCAACGCAACATATCGGGTCACCCGCTCTCCCGACATGGCGGCGAAGGTCGAACCGCTGCTGTAAGCGACGCACTTCATCTGCCCCTGGTGGCCATGCGAGATAAGCAATCGATGTCAGCTTCTGGGCTCCTGGCCGAAGGCCGGTTGAACATGTGTCATATCGGCTGTCAGAGGCAAGCCGGACGCCGATCCAGGTTGGCGTCTTACCGCCGCAATGCGGACCTTGGCGCGGATTTCGGATAGCTTCGAGATTAGGCTTTCTCTAGAATGGTTACGCAGCATCTTCCGGAGTTTCGCATGCAAAACTCGGTCAAGCACTTCGCCTCGGCGGTGGTGCTGCTTGCGTTGATGGGTTCGGCGACAGCCTTTGCGCAGCAAAACAATAAGCCCAACATTGTTTTCATTCTCGCCGATAATGTCGGTTACGGCGACCTTGGGTGCTATGGCGGCGGCGAGTTGCGTGGGGCATCGACGCCGCATCTCGATGCAATGGCTCGAGACGGATTGCGCCTCACACAGTTCCTGGTGGAACCGGCGTGTACCCCCTCCCGTGCAGCGCTGATGACTGGGCAATATTCGATCCGAAATGGTCTGTCGCTGATCGCTATTGAGGGTAGCCCCTATACGCTTCCCGCTAATGCCTTCACCATGGGCGAGATGTTCAAGAGCGTTGGTTATGCGACTGCGATCTTCGGGAAATGGCACCTTGGAAGTGCGCCTCAAAGTCTGCCGACCGCGCACGGCTTTGATGAGTTCTACGGTATCCCGCCGGACATTAGCTGGGATGCAGCAACATACCCGGCTACAATCGCGCTCACGCACTCAATCAATGAGCCGTACGAGACACTGCTGAAGACTGGGCCGCAGATCGTTGAGGCGAAGGCCGGAGGCCCGCTACAGGCGGTCAAGCCATTTACCGAGGACGTCCGCGCCAACATCGACGATGAGTTCGTGGACAGATCAATCGATTTTATGAGGCGCCAGAGAGCATCGGGACAGCCCTTTTTTCTCTATCTTCCTTTTTCAATGGGGCACTTTCCAAACTTGCCTTCTCAACAGTTCAAAGGAAAATCACGGATCGGCAACTACGGCGACAAGTTGATGGAGGGAGACTATCACGTCGGACAAATCCTAGATACGCTGAAGCAACTCGGCATTGACGACAACACAATCGTTGTCTTTGCCTCGGACAATGGCCCCAGGGCCAGACCGCGCGAGAACACGGCAACCAGGGAACGCCTGATATGGGTAATTCAGGTCCGTTTCGCGGAGAGTTAGGCGAAGTCACTGAAGGAGCAATACGGACGGCGGGGATCATCCGGTGGCCCGGCAAAGTCAAGGCAAACACAACCACATACGCCATGTTCTCGATCATGGATTTCCTGCCGACCTTTGCCCACATCGTCGGTGCCAAGATGCCAACAGACCGCCAGATCGACGGGATCAATCAAGCCGATCTCCTGTTGGGCAACACGGCGACAGCGCCTCGCGAAAGCCTCTTGAGCTTTATCGGTGGAGATCTCGTCGCCGCGCGCTGGAAACAGTGGCGTATCTACTTCACGGACGTCCATCCGACCGGCATCGGACCACAGCGGCAGCCCGGCATGTTCTCCGCGAGTGCGCCGATGGCCGGCTACCCGAAGATTTACAACATTGAAATGGATCCGCACGAGGACCTCATCGTCGCGGCAATGTTTGGCTGGGTATCGGGTCCTGCGCTCAAAACTGTCGAAGAGTATTTAGCGACCCTCAAGAAACATCCAAATCCACCACCGCCGAACATCACGCAATTTCGTAGCGGCGGTTAAACTGGCTCGGCGGTTTGTCCGCTTCTGACCGTTGCGGACATTCTTGAGCAATATTGGGTGCCGCCAACATAACGCCGTGGGGCTTTTCCGCCGCCCTGATCCGATGTCGCTGTTCTATAGGGGGAGTAGGTTCCGCCACAGGAGACCGATATGAAACGATCAATCGCGCTGTCGGCATTGCTAATAATTGGGTTCGCTGGAAGCCCTGGAAGGGCGAGTGACGTAGTCTGTTGCCAATACGCGGGCTATCCGGTTGCTTGCATCGCACGGCCCGGATTCGGGGGCGCCCCAATTCACGACACTCGCCGAATTCCACCCGCAATTGATGATCGCCCAAGCGGCCTTGTAAGGCAGGACTTGTTCGATCGAAATAACCCAAACAACCTACGATCGGATTGGCCCAGTCCACCTGCTCAACCGGGCGCGCTCTGAAAGTAGCACTGAGCTGATCATGGCCTGCGAGCAGTAGGATCAGACCCCGGTGTGGAGTGCTTCGGACTTTAGGGATTCAACGCTGCATCCGCTCGTGGCCCATTGCTTCAGTTTGCGCGGCGCAGCAGACGTCAGGAGGCGGAATTAGACCGGAAGTCATTGCCCGAGGGGTAACTCTCGCAATTGATCCATAACGCAGTGGTTACGCCATTCGCCCGGCGGTGGCGCCAGCAACCTGACATTGTACCTTGGTACAATGACCTGAGGGATATCCAATGAATATGGTCGCTCGTCGAACGACCAGCGGGCGAGAGAGGTTTATTCAAAGAATTGATACGGAAAAAGAATTGATGCGGAAGGGGAACTGGCCATGTTTGTGCGTATCCCAACGGATCGACGACCTCAGCCCAATACGCTCGATGAATTCGGTTTGACGAGTGCATTCAACCGAATTATCGGCCTCGGTGAGTTTACATACCGAAAAGGCACTGAAATCTTCGGCGAAAAAGAGCCCGCTGTGTATGTCTATCAAGTCAAGCATGGTGCGGTGCGAAGTTACAAGTTGCTCTCGGACGGTCGGCGTCAAATCGGCGCCTTTCACTTAGTGGGCGATATCTTCGGGCTTGAAAACGGCGATGAGCATCGATTTACCGCAGAGGCGGTCGTCGAAACCGTCGTGCGCCTGATTAAGCGAGAAAGCCTTCAATTGGTAGCCGCAAAAGACGCGGTCGTCTCGCACAACCTACTCAGCATGATCACCCGCAACCTGGAGCACGCAGAAAACCATATGCTGCTTCTGGGCCGCAAGACCGCGGTAGAAAGGGTCGCCGCCTTCTTACTTGAGATGGATTTCCGCACGGGAGCAGACAAGATGTCGCTCCCCATGACTCGTCTCGACATTGCGGACTATCTCGGCTTGACGCTCGAAACGGTTTCTCGCGCGCTATCTAGCTTGCGTAAAGCGGGCGTCCTTACGTTCCTAGACCACGATCAGCGAGAGATCATGTTAAACGACAGGCGGCGGCTTGCCGATTTCGATCCGCAAGGACCGGCACAACCCTGATACCAAAATGCGACGGGCCGTGCTGGCGACGATGAGAGATACACAGTCCCTCCACACCGATGACCGCGACTATTTACTGAGAGGAGCTAAAGCGATGAGCCCATTGATTTAGCTCAATGGATTGCCGCGATCCAGGTTCAAGGCTCTGTGATGAACAAGCCGTCCGGATCCGATAAGCCCGAGCCCAAACCAACGCGCTTGGAGGAGGCGCGCCGGATCGTTGAGGAGTACGCGAATGACCTTCGCGAAATCATCCGGAAGCTGCGTGAGAAGATGAATTGAAGCCGATTGGATTTGCTCAAAGTTGAGTTCTTCGCATTTTGACCCAAGGCAGTCCCAATCTTGGCGGTGCGAGTTTTGCCGAAGTAGCACAGGCTCGCAAAGGCCGACCGACTACTACGAGACGTGGCATTGGGCCACGGTTCAAGCGCAAGGAGGAAGCCATGATAAATCTGAAAGTTCTTGGCGCGGTCGTTGTTGCGGCATCCGCCCTGTCCAGCTCTGCTGCACTGGCGCAGGCGGCCCTCTCCAATCCGGACGAATGCCAAGCTGAATTCGCCAGCTGCACGGGTTTAGGAACCGGGAGTACTCCCACCGGAGGTTATCGATATCGGCAATCAACTCGGCGAACGGCGTATCGCCAGCCGGCGGCGGCCGACGCTACCGTCGGCAGCTGGGGCAATTCCTACGCCATGTCCGGCGAGATGGGCTGGCACGGCAACTGGAATGCGTATGCTGCCCGCAACGGCATCGTCTGTAAGCCCGGCACCTATTTCAAGGGTGCTGACGGTCTGCGGCATCTCTGCCAATAGGTCATCCGCTCTAAGGCTGAATCAGACGGCCCCACAGGGCCGTCTGATTCATGCCTGAGGGTGGCACTCGTCCTGAGTGGGCGACAGCGTGGAGCCAGGCAGGCGTCAGTCTGCGGGAGCTGATGACTGCTTCTGGCCCATCGCCGCCGTCCGAGGGGCGGCTCGTCATGTCGGTTCTCAAGGCGGACCGGAAGTTTTGCACCCGAGCGCTCGACCGAAGCTTTTGACCCCAATGTATGGTCCGGCCGCGCGTTGCAAGAGGTTTCGTCAACCTGGCAGATGCGGTCTTGCATCAATGTATCCGGCCTC